>VFKJ01000060.1 GCA_009885595.1 Myxococcales bacterium
CGCAGCCCGTCGCCACCACCACCACCACGACCACGACCACCACGGCCGCCCCGCCTCCGAGCAACACCGGCACGGGCACCACGGCCACGGCCACCTCGGCGAACTCCTACCTGGGCGGCAAGGGCAAGATGGGCGGGCTCATTCCCGCGGCCACCGTGGACGAGGCGAAGAAGGATCCCCGCTTCGCCGTGGGCGCGATGGTCGAGGACGCGCGCGTGAAGGTCGTCTCGGTCGCGGAGAAGTTCCCGTACTACGGCATCAGCAACAACGGCTGCACCTCGGGCCGCAGCTTCGTCACCGCGGAGCTGGTGTCCCCCTTCGACGGCCTGCCGGTCGGCGTGCCGGTGGTGCTGCGCATCGAAGATCCGAACCTCGGACCTGCCCGGGCAGGCAGCTTCCTCGCCTTCTCGGGGCTGCGCCGGGCAGGCAAGGCCCCCGACGGAACCTTCGTGTATTGCGGCAAGGGCACCGCTTTCCCCGTCCGTCGCTGAGCAACTGGCGAAGGCGAAGCGACGCGTAATCAGCTACAAGCCGGCTGAGATGTTCAACATCGGCTCCGGCGAAATTGCGCTGATCGCGGTGGCGGCCCTGCTCATCCTGGGGCCCAGCCGGCTCCCGGAGCTGGCCCGGGGCATCGGTAAGTTCATGCGCGAGTTCCGCCGCCAGACCGACGAGGTCCGCGGGGTGGTGGAGCGCGAATTCTACAAGATGGACACCGAGCTCCAGGCCCCGCCGGTGAAGGTGCTCCCCGCGAAGGACGTGGTGGCGAAGAACCCCTACCCGACGCCTTCCGAAGAGGAAGCGATGGCGGCGCCTGACCCCGTCGCCTCGCAGCTGACCGCCGGCATGCCTCAGGACCCGCCTCAGGACCTGGTGGCCCCTCACCCCGACCCTCTCCCCGCGGCGCAGGGAGAGGGAGAGCCCAGCAAGAGCTGACGCGTGGACACCGCCGCCGAGCCGCAGGACGAGTTCCGGATGAGCTTGATGGAGCACCTGGGGGAGCTGCGCAAGCGGCTCTTGCGGGTGACCGTGGCCGTGCTGGTCCTCGGCCTGGGCTCGCTGGTGTTCGCCCGCGAGGTGTACGGGCTGTTGATGCGCCCGGTGCTGATGGCGCTGCCCAGCGACGCGGCCGCGCTCGTCTACACGTCGGCGATCGAAGAGATCAACGTGCTGATGAAGATCGGCCTCTACGCCGGCATCTTCCTCTCCACGCCGGTGCTGCTGTGGCAGATCTGGAGCTTCGTCTCGCCGGGGCTGTACGTGAACGAGCGCAAGCTGGCCGGGCCCTTCATCGTGTTCGGCACCCTCGCGTTCCTCACCGGCGCCACCTTCTGTTACCTCGTGCTGCTGCCGCAGATGTTCACCTTCCTGCTGCAGAAGGAAGACGCCACCGCCATCACCGCGCGCATGTCCACCGCGCGCCTGCACGAGGAAGACGCGGTGAGGTACCTGCGCCTGGGCGACTTCGAGCGCTCCGGCGCCTGGGCCCGCGCGGCCACCGGCGCGCTCAAGGCGCCGGGTGACGGCCGGACGGAGCAGGGCACCTTCGGGTTGACCATCGTCTCCAAGGACTCCATCGACGTGAAGGCGCGGCTGGAGGGGCTGGGCAGGCTCATCGACGCGCTCGCGGTGGCCCAGGGCCCTTCGGCCTCGCCCACGCTGATCGCCGCCACCGACAAGCGCGGGGAAGCGGTGCTGGCCTACGCGGAGCGCAAGTTCGGCCAGGCCAGTGAGCGCCTCGACGAAGCCGCCCAGGTGCTGATGAGCCTCGTGCCCGAGCGCTCGCAAGAGATCGCCGCCGTCTGGGAGCTGGAGAAGCTGCTGGGCGTGGCCCAGGCCCGCGCGGAGTCGCTCAACTGGACCAAGCCGATGCTCTCGATGGAAGAGCAGCTGACGCTGGTGCTGGTGCTCGAGCTGGCCTTCGGCCTCATCTTCGAGCTGCCGCTGGTGATGATGGTGTTGGGCCTGGTGGGCCTGGTGAGCTCGAAGTTCCTCTTCAAGTACCAGCGGCACGCCTTCGTGGTGTGTCTCATCGCCGCCGCGGTGCTCACCCCCACCGGCGACGCGGTGAACCTGGCCCTGATGGCGGGGCCGATGCTGCTTTGCTACGAGCTGGGCGTGGTGTTGGTGTGGCTGGTGGAGAAGCGCCGCCTGCGCCAGCCCCCGGCCGAAATCCCTCCGCAATAGCCCCGGCGCCTCGCCGTATTCACCCACGCAACGCGCCGAGGGCAGCCGCGCGCTGAACACTTCAGTGGGAGAAGATCATGTTTGCGAATCAACGACGAGGCGCGGTGGGGTTGGGCAGCATCGGCGCGGTGGCCGCCATCATGCTGGCGTGGGTCCTCGGCACCGGGGTGCTGGTGAAGTCGTACCGCGAAGGCGCCGCCGCCACGCTCCCCGCGGACAGCACCTGCCAGGTCGTCTGCCAGGGCGCGGCGAAGGGCTGAAACGCGCGCGGAATAGCGTCGCTGAGGCGCTGTTTCACTCCACAGAAACGAAATGACTCTGGGCGGGTGAGGGAGCCGGATACTCCCAGGAAGTTCCAGGACCCCGTGCGGGGGTGGTCCCCGCCACTGGAATCGAATTGCACCCTCCGTCTTCTTCACCAGCCCAGAGTGCAGGACCCGAGGAGCACCTGATCAGTTCGATCAGGTGCTCTTCGTTTTTTGCGGGCCCAGGCCGGCCTTCGCGCGGGCCTCCAGCAGCCTGGCGAGGTCGCCTGGGGGCAGCGGCTCCACGGGCCCCAGGGCGCGCGCGGCGGTGAGGATCTTCGCGTAGTGCTCGACCAGCTCCATGCGCAGGAGCGCCTGGGCCAGGTCGGCGCCCAGGGTGAGCGCCCCGTTTCCCGACAGCAGCATGGCGTCGTACTGCGCGGCCGCGCCTTCCACTCCTCTGACCGCCTCGGGCGTCTTCGGCATCGTGCGGGGCAGGGTGGGAATGCGATCGCCCAGGGAGACGACCAGCTCGGGCATCGCCAGCGGCGTGAGCTCGAGGCCGGCCAGCCCGAAGGCGGTGGCGCAGGGCGGGTGGGCGTGCAGCACCACCTCGACCTCGGGGCGGGCGCGGAAGGCGGCCAGGTGCAGCTCGAGCTCGGAGAAGGGCTTCTTGCGGCCCTCGAGCACCTTGCCGTCGAGGTCCACGATGATGAGCGAGCCGTCGTCGACGTCGGCCTTGGAGTACGCGGTGGGGGTGATCAGCAGCCGCTTGCCGGTGAGGCGCAGCGAGATGTTGCCGTCGTGGTTGGCGACCCAGCCGGCCTGGTGCAGGCGCCTGGAGGCGGCCACCAGCTCAGCGCGGACCTTCGGGAGCGGCGCTAAAGGCATGGGCGGTCAGGCCACGTCGACGGCGTCGACGACTCCGACGATCAACGCGCGAATGGGAGCGGTCTTGTCCTGCAGCACCTGGCGCACGCCGCTGCCCTCGTTCATCACCAGCACCAGGTCGCCCTTGCCGGCCGAGGAGATGTTGTCGACGGCGAGGTAGCTCTTGCCCAGCGGCTGCTGCTGCTCGTCGACGGGCTGCACCACCAGGATCTTCCGGCCGTGGAACGCCGCCAGCTTCTCGGTGGCCACCACGGAGCCGAGCACTCTGCACAGATTCATACGTCGACCTCGTCGACCAGGCCGACGATGGCGGAGTCGACCGGGACGAACCAGGGGTCGCAGGCGAGCGCGGCCTCGCGGCTGCCCTCGAGCATCACCAGGGTGCCGGGGCTGGCGGAGACGCGATCGACGGCCACCTCCACGGGACCCGAGGGCTTCTTGCCGTGATCGACCGGCTGCACCAGGAGGAAGCGGGCGCCCTCGAGGCCGCTGACGCGGCGGGTGGCGACGACGGTGCCGATGACACGACCGAGGTACATGCGGCGCGCACAATCGGCGGGAACGCGCGTCGATGCAACACAACATGTCTCCCTCTCCCGCGTGCGGGAGAGGGTCGGGGTGAGGGGCCACCTTACGGCGCGACGACCACGCCGACCTTGAACGGCAGCTCGAGCTGGGTCTCGCCGTCCGAGCTGGGGAAGACGATGCGCTTGCCGGTGCTCATCATGCACTGGCCCCAGTCGGTGATCTCATGCTTCTTGGGCTCGACGGAGGCCGACTTCACCGCGCCGGAAGGGCCGACGTCCAGCACGATGGTGACGTTGCCGACGCTCAGGTTGGGGTTTCTGCGCAGGGCGGCGTCGATGCAGGTCTGGAACGCCTTGGACTTGTCGGCCACCACCTTCGAGACCGTCTCGGCAGAGAGGCCCGACGAGTTGACGGCGGCGCCGGGCGTCTCCTCGCCGCTCTTTCGGATCTTCGGGACCGCGGTCTTGCGATCGTCCTGCGCGTAGAAGGCGGCGAGGTTGGGGTCCTGCACCTTGGGCTTGACCACCTCGGGCTCGTCGGGCTGCCTGGCGAGCTTCGCGCGGGCGGCGACCTCGCGTTCCTGGCGCCGCCGCTCGGCCTCGGCCTTCTTCTTCCTGGCCTCGCCGGTGAGGAGATCCTTCAACCCGCCCACGCCGCCGGAGGAGAAGAAGCTCTCCTGCACTTCCTTGCCGTCCTCGTCGGTGCGGGTGACCGTGGGCATCTTCACGATCTCGAAGGTGTTGAGCACGTAGATGAGGCCGATCGGCGCCACGCCGAAGATCAGCACGAACAGGGCGATCTTCCACGGCGGGTTGCGCTTGTTGACGCCGGCCTGGGCGATGAAGAAGCGGGTGGCCTCGCCGGGGGGCGGGGCGTGCTTCCCGTCGCCGTCACTCAAGGCCGCGAAGGGGTCGGCGGGGGCGTTGGCGTGGAGGGAGGCGAGGTCCTGCGCCACCGGCTCCTGCAGGCCGCTCTGGCTGGATCGCAGGGGGAGGTCATCGAGCCCGCCCACGTCGCCGAAGAGATCGTTGAGCGGCTGGTTCGCCTTCTGGTTGACGATCGCGCCCGCCCCGCTCTGCGCGGTGGGGCGGTTGGTGAGGCCGGGTGAAGGCACCTCGTTGGCCAGCGCCACGTCGCGCTGCACCGCGTGGGTCACCTTCGAGGGCGGGCGGGGCTGCGGCGGGGGCTGCGGTGCGGTCTCCCCGGCGAACACGGGGCTGACCTCGGGGACGTCGGCGGCGCGCTTCCAGTCGCCCATGCCCGCCTTCCAC
>VFKJ01001121.1 GCA_009885595.1 Myxococcales bacterium
AGCTGACGGTGCAGTGCTACGCCTCTGAAGACACCTTCCGCGCCACCAGCCAGGCGCTGGCGCTGCTCTTCGCTTCGTCGGCGGCGTTCAGCGGCCTGGGCGAGCTCACCTTCTGTGGCTACCAGGGCATTCGTTTCGGCGAGCGCCTCACCGTGCGCGGCGGCCGCGGCACCTTCGCGCGCATCACCGGCGAGGCGCTCGCGAAGCTCGAACAGAACAAGGCGTTCATCACCCTCGACGCGAAGATCCACGAGCACTTCGATTCGCTGGTGGGCCGGCCGGCCGCCTCGGGCCCGGTGGATCCCCGGCGCTCTCGGTGGATCATTCACCCCTTCACGGGCCGCAAGGTGCGCGTCTCGGAAGACTCGGCGTCCCGCTAGAAGTTGACGCCCAGCCCCAGGCTCACCACGTGCCGCAGGTAGAGGAAGTCGTTCTGCGGCAGGTAGCCCAGGTAGCCGGCGTAGCGCAGGTCGAGGTCGAGCCACTTGTTGAGCGGCCTCACCAGCTTCACGGTGAGTGACGAGACGTTCTCGTCCTCTTCGTTGAGATCCGGCGTGGAGGCATACACGTGGTCGGGGAAGATCGCCGGCTGCCAGGTGAGGCTGCCCAGCAACGTCAGCTCCCAGGGCAGGCGAACGCCCGCGGTGGCGTTGAGCCGATGCCGCTGCACGCTCTCACCGTACGAAATCGAAAGCTGATCGGTGTACGAGTAGCTGAAGCTGAAGTGGAACGGCCCGCGGTACGAATAGCTGGCGCCTCCAGCGAACACCTTGTCGGTGCGCGCCTCCGCAGACTCTGACGGGGTGCCTTCTGGCCCCGGTTCCAGGCGCCTGCGCCCGTTGTAGGTGCGCGGGTTGTACGAGCCGAAGACCGACACCGAGTGCCGGCGGTTGAAGCGGTAGCGCGCGGACACGGTGCCGTCGGGCCCCCAGAAGCTGTACGCGAAGCGGTTGTAGAAGAGGAAGCGGTGCGCATTCACCTGCACCCGCATCGCGACCGAGGGCGCAGGGAAGTAGTCGAGGACCACGCCGCCGACGAGATCGGTGTAGTCGCGCTCCGCTCCGCGGCGATCGCGCACGTGGCCAGAGAGTCCGGCGGCGAAATACTTCGCGAAGACGACGGTGCCCTCGAGCTGCGCGGCCTGCAGGATGGTGTCTTCGGTGGGCACGAAGACGAACTTGCGCCCGCTCACGTCGTAGCTGCCCAGGAGCCGGACGCGCTCACCCAGCCTCAAGATGCCCTCGAGCTGGCCCGACCCGAAGAGGAAGAGGTCTGGCTGCGTGGCGATCGTCGGGCTGACGTAGTCACGGCGGGCGTTCGAGTCGTAGGCCGGGCCCAGCCACAGCCGCGCGCGTCCCTGGAAGTCCGCGGCCGACGCGCCGGTCGAGAGCAGCAACAACAGGCTGAGCGCGCATCGCACCACGAGGCGTTGGAACTTAGCCAACCCTGCGCAGGGCAGTGGCGAGGAATTACTTCAGCTGCGAAGCGCGCTGCTGGAGCTCGTCAGCTTTCTTCTTGAGCTGCCCGGCGAGGCCCTGCAGGCGGAGGCGCTCCACCTCGAGATCCTCCAGGTCGTCATCGCCGCCGGAGACCGCCCGCGCGCTGCCAACCTGCACCCGCGCATCGGAGGAGCTGGTGACGCGGATGCCCGAGGGGTCGAGCCCGGTGTCGAAGCTGGCGCCGTCGGGGCTGCGGTTCTCTGCGGGCGCGGCAGCCCCGCCCAGCGACTGGGCGCCCAGAGGTGCCCCCGTGCCGGTGTTGCTGAAGGCGCCACCGCTGCCGGCGGTGGTGTCGGCGCTGCTCTCGGCCGGAGGCGCAGCGGCACCGGCCTTCGGATCGCTCAAGCTGGCGCTGGGCGCGGTGCCGGGCGTGGTGATGGTGCGCTGCACGCGCAGGCGGCGGTCGCCATCGTCGAACATCGACTCCTCGCCCATGAAGCGCTGCACGCGGCGGTCGAGCTCGGCCTCGTCACGGCGCTCGGCGATGCGGGTCTCGAGGGTCTTCAGCTCGCGGCGCAGCTTCTCTTCGTTGTCGCGCAGCAGGTCGGCCTGCTCGAGCAGCTCTTCCGGGTCGTCGCTGGGCCGCACCGCGTCGAGGGTGGGGATGCGGGCGGCGGGCAGCGTCTGGCGCAGCGCATCGCGCTCGCCACGCAGCTTGCGGAGCTGGGCGATCAGGCCCTTGCGCGCGTTGCGATCGGTCTGGCGATCGAACTCGCTGCGCACCCGCGTCAGCTCGGCAGAGAGCCCGTCGAGGAGCGCGAGGTTGGTGTTCTCCAGGGCAGCCTCGCGGCCGTTCACCTGGGCGGCGAGCTCGCTGAGCACGCCGGAGAGCTCCTGGCTGCGCTTGAGCGCGGCGTCGAGCTCGCTGCCGGGGAGCAGCTTGCCCTTCGAGGCCGCCTTGAGGGTCTCGATCTTCGAAGAGAGGGTGGAGAGCTCGTTGCGCTGCTTGAGCTGCTCCGCGCGCCGCGCCGTCACCTGGTCGCGGGCACCCTGGCTGCTGTTTCGCAGGGCGTCGAGCGAGCCCGCCGCCCAGACCGGGGAGGCGAGGAGGCAGGCGGTGAGGAGGAGGGCGCTCAGCTTCATGATGGGAGCTCTCTTGAGCAACGGCGGTGCCAACAGGCAAGGGCGATTCGCAGGGAAATCCAACCCTTTGGCGCGATGTGCGACAGTGCCTTCCTCATGGAAAACAGGGCGATCGACAGATTTCCGAGGCGCGCATGAAGCGGCCTGCTTCGGCGCTGTGGCGGGTGCACAAGCCGCCCGGCGTCAGCAGCGCCTCGCTGGTCGATGACTTCCGCCGGGAGCATGGGGGGAACTTTACCCTGAAGGTGTCCCACGGAGGGGTGCTCGACCCGTTCGCGGAGGGGCTGGTGCTGCTGCTGGTCGGGGCGGCGAACCGGCTGTTCGAGGCGCTGCACGAGGTGCCGAAGACCTACGTGGCGCAGGTGCGCTGGGGCCTGGAGACGGACACCTTCGACGCCGGCGGCCGGGTGGTTCGAGAAGGTGACGCCTCGACGCTGCGCGCGGATCAGCTCGACGCCGCGCTGCTTCCGTTTCGCGGGTGGACCGCGCAGGTCCCCCCGGCCACCAGCAACAAGCGCGTGGGTGGTGAGCGCGCGTACGAGAAGGCCCATCGCGGTGAAGCGGTGACGTTGCCGCCGCAGCAGGTGTACCTGCACTCGGCGCGGTGGCTCGCGCATCAGCTTCCGCAGAGCAGCTCGCTCGAGGTGGTGGTGCGCGGCGGATTCTATGTGCGCAGCCTGGTGACGGACCTCGGCCGCGCGCTCGGCGTGGGCGCGCACGTGGTGGCGCTCGAGCGGAAGGCGATCGGTCCCTGGGACGACGCGCGCGAGCCGGTGCAGGTGACCGGGCGCGAGGTGCTGCCGTGGTTGCCGTCGATGGAGCTGACGGACTCGCAGTGGGGGGACTTGAAGAAGGAGATCTCTCCCGAGGTGATCAGCACGCCACCGGACTGGGATCTGCCCTGGGGTTTTCCTTCGCCCACTGCGGGCGTTCGCGCGTTTCACCAGGGGAGGTTGGTGGCGCTGATCAGGAACGGTCCGCCGCTGATTCTTCCCGGCGGGATTTAGGAGAGATCATTCTTCGGGGGGGCGATCGCCCTTCTGGATGAACCCGTACTTTTCCAGCTTGTAATAGAGCGCCGAGGTCTTGATGCCGAGCAGCCGCGCGGTCTCGGTCTTCACGTGCCGCGCCTTCTCGTACGCGCGCTCGATCAGCTGCCGCTCGAGATCCTCGAGGATGTCGGGCAGCGGACGATCGCCATGGGGCACCGGCAGCGCGCCCTGGGTATGCGAGGCGCGCGCTTCGGCCGACTGCAGGAACGCCGGAAGATCCGTCTCCTCCAGCTCCTTCCCCTCGGCGAAGACCAGCGACTGCTCGATCGCGTTCTCCAGCTCGCGCACGTTGCCAGGCCAGGCGTAGCGGCACAGCCCGGCCACGGCCCCGGCGGAGATCGCCTTGAGCCCCGGGTTGATGCGCGGCGCGTGCTTGGCGATGAAGTGCCGCGCCAGCAGCCCGATGTCCTCCGGGCGCTCACGCAGCGCGGGCAGCTCGAGGGGCACCACGTGCAGCCGGTAGTACAGATCCTCGCGGAAGCGGCCCGCGGCCACCTCGGCCTTCAGATCGCGGTGGGTGGCGCAGACGACGCGCACGTCGACCTTCACCGTCTCTTCGCCGCCCACGCGCTGGATCTCGCGCTCCTGCAGCACGCGCAAGAGCTTGGTCTGCACGTTCGCGCTGATCTCCCCCAGCTCGTCGAGGAAGATGGTGCCGCCATCGGCGAGCTCGAAGCGGCCCAGCTTCTTCTTCACCGCGCCCGTGAACGAGCCGCGCTCGTGACCGAAGAGCTCAGACTCGAGCAGCGTCTCGGCCAGGGCCGCGCAGTGCGTGACGATGAAGGGCCCGGCGGCGCGCGGGGAGAGATCGTGCAGCATGCGCGCGACGAGCTCTTTGCCGGTGCCCGACTCGCCGTGCACCAACACGGTGGCGTCGGTCGCCGCCGCGCGGCGCACCTGGGCCAGCAGCTTCTGCACCGGCTGGCTCTCGCCCACCATCGACACCCCGGTCTTGCCGCCGAGGTCGCGGGAGAGCGCCTCGGTGGTGGCCTCCAGCTTCACCACCCGGGCCCGGGTGCGGCTCAGCTCGAGCGCCGCGTCGACCTTGGCGCGCAGCACGTCGGGCGGAAACGGCTTCTCGATGAAGTCGGTGGCGCCCTTCTGCATGGCGTCCACCGCGGTGGCGATGCTGCCGTGCGCGCTCACCACCAGCGCCACCACGTTCGCGTCGTGCGCCTTGAGGCGCTTGACCACCTCGATGCCGTCCATCTGGTCCATCTTGAGATCGGTGACGACCAGATCGGCGCCCTTCGCGGTGAAGTGCGCCACCCCCTCGACGCCGCTGCGGAAGGCGAAGACCTCGTGGCCGGCCTTCTTCAGGGTGACCGCCATGCCTTCGCGCATGGTGTCGTTGTCATCGATGACGAGGATGCGAGCCATGGCGAGCGGTATAGCGCTACTTCGAGAGCCTGCACTCGGTGCCATCGACCCTCAGGGTGTAGCGGGTGCCCCAGAGCCCCTGCTGGACCTTGAAGTCGACCGCCTTGCTGCCCTGCTTGCCGGTGATGGTCTTCGTCTCGCCCACGTTCACGTCGAGGTCGTCACCCATCTTCCGCCCGTCGACCAGCAGCATCGCGCGCACGCCGGTGAACCGGGCGCCGCCGTGCACCTCGATCGCCAGGCCTCCGCAGGTGGCCTGCAGCCGATCGGAGAAGCCGCTGGAGAAGGTGCCGCCCTTCTTCTTCCCGGCGGGCTCGGGGCGCTCGGGAGGCGGGGGCGGCGGGGCGGCCTTCGCCGGCTCCGCGGCCTTCGCGCTCGCCACGCAGCCGGTGCCGGAGACGAAGTGCATGCCCGCGGGGCAGGAGGTGTCGATGATCGCCACGCACTTGCCGCCCTCGAAGTGCGTGCCCCCGGGGCAGTCGACCTTCGGCGCCAGGTTGGCCACGCACCCCTTGTTCTTCACGAAGTGCATGCCGCCGGGGCAGTCGATCTTCACCTCGGGCGCTGCGAGCCCGGCGGCGCCTAGCAGAACGACGGCGAGTGCGGAGAGTCGGTTCATGGGGCTCGCCTTATCGAAGGTGCGGCCTCACGTCACCCGGGCGAGCCTCGGTGGCAGTTGTCGGACCCGCGGCAAGTTCGAGCTCGTTCAGAAGTGATGGTAGGCGGCGGTGCATGACGCTCGTCGAGCTGCTCGC
>VFKJ01001076.1 GCA_009885595.1 Myxococcales bacterium
CTTCGGCGACGTTGTTGAAGGCCGCCGCGATGTAGTCGGCGAACCCTTCGTGCAGCGCGCCGCCTTCGTTGTTGGCCGAGCGGCCGTCGATGGCGGTGTCATTGAAGGTGAGCGCGGCGGTGGCGTAGATCGCGCCGTGGCCGAACTCGTGCTGGATCACCGTGGCGTCGTAGGCCGCGTCAGCCGCGTTGCCCTGGAAGATCATCAGGGTGTCGGCGCCGGTGTCGAAGCCCGGCAGCGGAATCTGCTGGAAGTTCTCCCGGGGGAAGAAGGCGGCGTTGTCGATGCGCAACAGGGTGTTCGCGCGGCACGGCGGGTTGAGCACGCAGTTCGCGTTGGCGAAGAGCTCGTTGAAGTTCGGGAACATCACGTTGCTCCACACGGCGACCTTCACCGCGGGGTTGCGACGCTCGTCGCGCATCTTGAAAGGCAGGATCGCGGGGTTGGTGCCGAAGATCGGCTGCGCCCTGGTGGAGAGCCGGCGCATCCAGTCGTAGACGGTGTTCACGTGGTAAAATGAGTGCACCTCGGCGAACTCGTCGGAGTTGGCCAGATCGCTCGCCAGCACCGAAGTGCGGTTGGTCGGGGGATCCACGGGGGTGTACGCGTAGTCGGCGGTGCCGTTGCTCACGTTGCTGGCGCGGCGCAGGCGATCGCACATCGCCACGTCGTACTGCACTGGAAAGCCCATGAAGTTGAGCGTGCCGGCGGCGCGGCGCGGGCCGGCGTCAGGCATGCAGTTCTCGGTGGGGCAGCAGTTGTACATCATCAACTGGGTGCCGCAGAGGTGACCGCCGTCGTTCTGGAAGCTGGCGAAGCCGCCGTCGGTCTGCGGCGTCACGCAGGTGTCGCCGATCATCGAGCCGCCGTCCGCGTGACGCAGCTCGCGGGTCTCGGGCGTCACTGCGCCCACGCCGGCGTCGAGGCCGCCGGGGCTCAGCGGGTAAACCTTCGCGTCGAGCGCCGCGTGGTGAACGCGGTTCTGCGCGAAGAGCTGGTTGCCGGTGACCGCGTCGAGCGCGACGTACCAGTTCTTCGTGAGATCGAGCGTCTGCACGTTGGCGAGGAAGCCCTTGTGCAGCTCGTCGCCCACCGCGAAGTAGAAGGCCCTGGCGCCGCCGTAGGGCACTCCGTCAGCGCGCAGCGCCACCAGCGGGATCGAGCCGACCGCGCGCTGCATCACCTGGGGGGGCGTGAGCGCCTCCCCGTCGAGCACGCGGGTGAAGGGCACCAGGCTCGACGACACCTGCACCACCTGGCGCTGGTCGTCGAGCGTCACCACCAGCTTGGCCTGGTACACGTCCACGCCCTGCACGGTCTGCTGCAGGTGGAAGCTCGCGCCGAAGCGGGTGCTGAAGGCCTCGGTGGAGGTGAGGGTGGCGCCGGCGGGCAGGCCGTACCGCTGGCCCTGCGAGAGCGCCCAGCCCCGGACCGCCGAGGTCAGCTCGCCTTCGAGCGGCGCCGAGAGCACCCCCAGCTCGAGCTTCGGAGCACCCGTTTCCGGGGTGACGATCACCTGGGTGGGCTGCGGAGTGAACACACTTGCAGCGAGGACCAGCGAGCTGATGATGGAAATCATGAATCTCCCCTACGTGGTCCGACAGGCCTCGGGCCACGAGGCGGCGGACACTACGTGGTTTTGTTGGTGAATCGAAGTGCGTCTGAAGCTAGAAAAAACGGACTATGGCCTACGTCGTCGCCGAGCCCTGCATCAAGTGCAAGTACACCGATTGCGTCGAGGTGTGCCCCGTCAACTGCTTCTACGAGGGGGCGAACTTCCTCGTGATTCACCCTGACGAGTGCATCGACTGTGGCGCGTGCGAGCCCGTCTGCCCGACCAAGGCGATCTTCGCGGAGAGCGACCTCCCCGAGAAGTTCAAGGAGTACAAGGCGCTCAACGCCGACTTCGCCACCAAGTGGCCGGTGATCAGCGAGAAGAAGGCGGGCCTGCCCGACGCCGACAAGTTCAAGGACGTCGCCGACAAGCGCGCCATGCTCGACCCGTCGCCCGGGAAGTAATCACGCGACTGACAGCGCGCCGATCTTCAACCCGCGCGCCCTCAGCTCGTCGCGAATGCGGCTGACCGCCTCGGCGGTGGGCGGCCCGCGGTGTCCCACCAGCTTCAGCGCGATCTCCCTGGGGCCGATGCGCTCGATCTCCACGTGTGCGCCCAGCGAGTTGTTGAGGGTGAGCGCCAGCCCCGGGCGCTGAGAGCGAACGAACTGCTCGATGCGCTCGATCAGCGCCACTGCCTGGGCGGCCTTCGCCTCGGGGGGCGCGTCGAGCCTGGGATTCGCCTGCGCCGCCGCAGGGTGAAGGTGGTGAACCGACGCCTCCACCGGCGGCATGCGCGGCGGCATGCGCGGCGGCATCTCGGCGATGATCTCGTTGGTGATCAGCTCGACCAGGCGCGCCGCGGAGCGCTCCTGCACGGCCTCGCTGCGCTCGTGACGCACGTCTTTGAGCGCCTTCGTCGCTTCCTGCGCCTCGGTTCGCACCACCCCCAGGCGCTGCGCCTCGAGGTTGGCGTGGGTGCGCGCGCGGCCCAGCGTCTGCGAGGTCCCGTAAATCGCGGTGACCGAGGCCTTGACGGCAGGAGTGCTCGCCGCAGGACGAGCCGTCGGCACCGGCGGCTTCACGTCTTTCTTCA
>VFKJ01000661.1 GCA_009885595.1 Myxococcales bacterium
ACCGGCATGCCGTGGATGTACGAGAACCCGGTGACCAGGGTGCTCCCGTAGCGGGCCTTGAACTCGTCGAGCTCCGAGCCGTCGACGATGCGCGCGATGATCTCCCGCACGTCGTAGGGCTTCTTGGTGTCGCTGGGCACGATGCCGTACAGCTCATCGGCGGCGTACTTCGGCGCGCGCGGCTCGCGCAGCGGGATGTTGGGGCGCTTCTCCAGGTTGAGCGTGCTCACCGTGCGCCTGGCGATGGCCAGCGCGTGCAGATCGTTCTGCGCGAGGTGATCGACCACGCCGGAGAGCCGGGTGTGCACGTCGCCGCCCCCTAAGTCTTCCGCGGTCACCACCTCGCCGGTGGCCGCCTTCACCAGCGGAGGACCGCCCAGGAAGATCGTCCCCTGGTTCTTCACGATGATGCTCTCGTCGCTCATCGCCGGCACGTAGGCGCCGCCGGCGGTGCAGCTGCCCATCACCACCGAGATCTGCGGAATGCGCGCGGCAGAGAGGTTGGCCTGGTTGAAGAAGATGCGGCCGAAGTGTTCACGATCGGGGAACACCTCGTCCTGCGTGGGCAGGTTCGCGCCCCCGGAGTCGACCAGGTAGATGCAGGGCAGCCGGTTCTCCTTGGCGATCTCCTGCGCGCGGAGGTGCTTCTTCACCGTCATCGGGAGGTACGAGCCGCCCTTCACGGTGGCGTCGTTGCAGACGATCACGCACTCGCGACCGGCGACCCGGCCGATGCCGGTGATCACCCCCGCGCCGGGAGCGCCGTCGTCGTACATGCCGAAGGCCGCGAGCTGGCTGAACTCGAGGAACGGCGTGCCGGGATCGAGCAGTTGGTTGACGCGCTCGCGCGGGAGCAGCTTGCCGCGCGAGGTGTGCTTCTTGCGGGCGTCGTCACCGCCACCCTCGGCGATCTTCGCCACCTTCGCCTTGAGGTCGTCGACGATCTTCTGCATCGCCGCCGCGTTTGCCTGGAACTCCGCACTGCGGACATTCAACTGACTGTCGAGGGTCGCCATATCGCCGCGCGGTCTTACCCGCTGGCAGCGCTGAGCACGAGGAACGAAAGGTGTCCCCTCTCCCTGCGCAGCGGGGAGAGGGTCAGGGTGAGGGGCCGCACCAGAAGCGTAGCTGTTCGCTCACTTCGGTGAGCACCACGCCGAGCACGGGCGGCGATCATCCCGGAATCGTCATGGGCTGCTCCGGAAGCGCTTGCCTCCGCAACGGTAGGCCCCAAACCCGCGCTGATCGAGCGTCAGCACCTCGAGCACTCCGGTCTCTTCGGCAAGGGCGACGAGGGTCCCGTCGACCAGATCCATCGGAACGTCGGCGTAGCGCTCCATCAACTGGACGGCGCGATCCACCCGCGGGTTCGTGGTCGCGGCGATGAGCGTGCCCACCGAGCGCAGCAGTCCCCAGGCGGTCGCAAAGCCGGCTCGGTGCTTCCTCAAGAGATGCGCGGTCTCGACGAGCACCCCTTCGGTGCTGAGGAAGGGACCAGTCACCTCCTTCCAGACCTGCGCACAGGCCGCGTGATCGGCATCGGCCGCGTTCACCAGCGCGACGAGGAACCCGGTATCGAGAATGAACGGGCCCCGCCTCATCGGCGGTCCGGCGACCAATCCGCCATCGCTTCACGGGCTTCCGCTCCGGGCGTGATGCGCGCGTCGTAGATCGCACCGACCCACGCTCGGCTCAACTCGTGGGCAGAGATGTCGCTCTTCGGCGGGCTCAGCTCGGCTTCGATCACCTCACGGACCACGTCGGAGGCGGAGACCTTCCTCGCCTTGGCGCGGGCGCGGACCAACTTCAATGCCTGGGAACCGAGCCGCACCGTGATGCTCCCTGAGAGTCGTCGCTTCATCAGCAAACTGTAAGACGATTGTCCGACACACGCCATGAGGTGCGCGATCGGGACTCCGTTCTGAGCAAGCCCTCTCCCCCTCTCCCCCGCAGGGGAGAGGGGGAGAGGACACGGGAGCGTGGTCAGGAGGCCACGCGCCTCTCTGCCCGCGACCGTTCGGCGCCCCTATCGACCGCTCACCCTCAGGCCACCCGCTTGCACAGGCAGCCGCGCCTATGACTCCGTCCATGACCCCGTCCATCGCGCTCCCGACCGCCCGGCCCACCTTCGCCGATCGACTCCGTCCCCACCGCAGCCAGCTCCTCTTCGGCCTCACCCTCGGCCTCGCCACCGAGCTCTTCCTCGACGGCACCCACTACGGCCTGGGCCACGCACTCTTCGCCGTCCTCCTG
>VFKJ01001249.1 GCA_009885595.1 Myxococcales bacterium
CACTTTCGACAGTGCACGCGCGCCGGCCAGCCCGCAAGCCCAGACGTCGTCGGCACGGGCTGGGTGCACTTCGGGCACGCCCCCCGCCCCAGGCGCGCGCTCGAGGACAACTGCTCCACCGGGAGCGTCACCACCAGCCCCGGGCGCTGCGAGTCCATCACGCCCACGCGCACCGGCGTCGGCTGCATCATGTGGGTCGATCGTTCACGGCGCTGCCCGCGAGCGCACTGCCGAGGAGCTTGACCACGAGCTTGCGGACCATCGGCTGATTGTAGACGTCGGCGACGCCGTCGAGCATCGGCGAGGCGATCACCGCGCGCAGGGCGTGGCCCGCGAGGAAGGCGCCGGTGAAGCGGCGGCGATGGCGCTGCACGTAGGCGCTCCAGGCCCTGCTTTCGCCCACCCCACCCTCGAGCACGGAGGCGACGGCCTCGGCGGCGAACACGCCCGACTCCATCGCCTGGCTGATGCCTTCGCCGGTGGCGTTGTGGGTGAGGCGGGCGGCCTCGCCCAGGTAGAGCCCGCCGGGCCGGGTCATCTCGCCGATCCACGTGGTGTAGACGATCGGGTGGCCCTTCCACTTGCCCAGCTGCGTGGCCGCGCCCAGGCGCTTCCCGTAGTGGCGATCGAGGAAGCCCTCGAAGGTGGCGCGCAGGTTCCTGGTCGACTTCTCGCCCGACTCGTCCTGCCCGTCGACGCAGATGCCGATGTTCACCCGCTCGTTCGTCTCGGGGAACATCCACCCGTAGAGGGGCGACACCTCTTTGTCGAAGATCATGTCGAGGGTGTTGGGCGCGCTCTCGAAGTTCTCCCACCACCCCATCAGCGTCGAGATGCTGCGCTTGGGCCGCTTGTCGAGGCTGAACACCGAGTGGGCGCCGTCGGCGAAGAGCACGTACTTTCCGTGCACTTCCTTGCCGTCGAAGCTGCGCACGCCGCGCACCCGGCCGCCCTCTTCGATGAGGGCGTCGGCGCGGAACGGCGTCATCAAGGTCACGCCCAGCGAGGTGGCGCGCTCGACCAGCAGGTGATCGAAGTGGCGGCGCAGCAGCACCACCGCGGCGGCGTCGCTGGAGATGCGCAGCTCGCGGCCTCCTGGAGTGACGATGCGCACGGCGTTGATGGGGTAGCCCAGTTCCTTCACCTTCGCGGCGATGCCCAGCTGCTGGATGATCTTGAGCGCGTTGGGGGAGAGCCCGGAGCCGCAGGTCTTGTCGCGGGGAAAGCCCTCGCGATCGAGCAGGGCCACGTTGGTGATTCCCAGCTGCGCCAGCGCGACGGCGGCGGCGGCCCCACCCGGTCCTGCTCCCACGATGACGACGTCGAAGCTCATGGCGCGCGCGTACCGCCGCCTGCCGGGGTGGGCAAGCGGCGTGGGGTGACAGGCGTCAGACCGCCGCTTGACTCCTGATTGAGTTGATGTGACTCTATTGGCCATGACGACACGGCTCGAGCGGGCTGCGGGAGCGATGTGGGGGCAAGCGGTGGGGGACGCCCTGGGCACCACGGTGGAGTTCTCCTCGGCCGAGCGCATCGCCACCC
This sequence comes from Myxococcales bacterium, assembly GCA_009885595.1. Classification (GTDB taxonomy): domain Bacteria; phylum Myxococcota; class Myxococcia; order Myxococcales; family Myxococcaceae; genus Archangium_A. The sequence continues at coordinate 1,543 of VFKJ01001249.1, forward strand.
GAAAGAAAGACGCCTGGCCGAAGGAGATCATCGGGCAGGGTCCCTTCAGCGTCGCCGCGGGACAGGTGACCGATGACACCGAGCTCGCGCTGAGCCTCGCGCGGTCGCTGGCGAAGCAGGGCCGCTACGACGAGGAGGACGTGGCGGCGGCGTACGTGCGCTGGCGCCGCTCGGAGCCGTTCGACTGCGGCATGGCGACCGACCAGGCGTTCGGCCGCGGCGTCGCGCTCGCGCCGGGCCTCGCTGAACGGCTGCGGGCGCGGGCGAACCCCAAGACGCAGGCCAACGGTTCGTTGATGCGCTCGAGCCCCCTGGGCGTCTTCGGCGCCACCCTGCCCCGGGCGGAGCTGGGCCGGCTCGCCGCGGCAGACAGCACCCTGAGCCATCCTGATCCCGTGTGCCAGGCGGCGTGCGCGGTGTTCGTCACCACCATCGCCGAGGCGATCACGAGCGGACTGCGCGGAGAAGAGCTCTACGCGCGCGCGCTTCGGTTCACGGGTGACTCGGTGGTGCGGGACACCCTGGAGGCCGCGGCCCAGGCCCTGCCCGTGTCCGATGGAGAGGGACAGGGCTGGGTGCGGGTGGCCCTGCAGCACGCGTTCTTCCACTTGAAGCGCTCGACGGACTTCGAGACGGCGCTGCAGCAGACGATCTCGATGGGCGGAGACACCGACACCAACGCGGCGATCGCGGGTGCGCTGCTGGGCGCCGCGCTGGGGGAGGCGGCGATTCCTCAGCGTTGGCGGGAGACGGTGCGCGACTGTCTGCCGCAGCGCCCGGTGGAGTACCGCTGCAGCGATCTCCCCGAGCTCACCGCGCAGCTGAGCGCCGGATGGCGATGACCAGCATCCACCAGAGCAGCACCGAGCCACCGGGGCTCGCGCAGCCGCAGCGACCTCTGACGGCATCGGGGACCACGACCTCTCCGGCATCGACCTCTCCGGCGTCGACCTCGCCGGCATCGACCTCGCCAGCATCGACCTCGCCGCCGTCCGCTGCTCCGGCGTCGAGCTCGCCCGCATCCGCGAGACCCGCGTCCACTCCACCCGCATCGGCGCTTCCCGCATC
>VFKJ01001183.1 GCA_009885595.1 Myxococcales bacterium
CACACCAAATTGGAGACCACGATGAAGTACATGCACCTCTCCCCCAGCCACACCGGAGACGCCATCAGGCTGCTCGACCAGGTGCGAGATGAGGGAAAGTTTGGAGACATTCTGGAGACGGAGCGCGCGGCCACCGGCAGCTCGGCGGTGGGCGACGGCGCTCAGACCCCAAAAACACAAAAAGCCCCGAGGGTTAGCTCGGAGCTTCCTGCACCTGGGGACGACCAGGATTTTTGACCCTGCCGGGATTCGAACCCGGGTTTATGCCGTGAGAGGGCACCGTCCTAGGCCACTAGACGACAGGGCCGACTTGCAAAAGCGGCGCGGGAAGTACGGGAAACCCGCTGGGGTGTCAACCCACATCTGGCACGCGCGCAGACAGGCGTTCCTGACGGAGAAACGACGAAGCCCCGACTCCGTTTTCCGGAGCCGGGGCTTCTGCTTTGAGCGGCGGAAGGGATTCGAACCCTCGACCCCAAGCTTGGGAAGCTTGTGCTCTACCAACTGAGCTACCACCGCGTGACGGCTGAATACTCGACGGTGCCCCCTCTGGGCAACTGACTACTTCTTCGGCCTTCGATAGAGCACCCGCCTTGGGTGTCTCACGTGAGCGGGCTCGCGTGTCACAAGCACCGGCAGGGAGCGTGGTCGTCAGATGGCGCCGCCGACGAGCGGAGGGCTCACCCGGGACGAGGTGCAGCGCCTCTATGCGCAGTTCGCGCCGGTGGTGTTCCGCCGAGCACGGGTGTTGCTCGCTCGCGAAGCGGACGCGTGGGACGTAGTCCAGGAGGTCTTCGAGCGCATGCTGACTCATGGCGCAGGCTTTCGCGGCGAGGCGCGGCCCATGACCTGGGTCTACCGCGTCACCACCAACCTCGCGCTCAACCACCTCCGCAGCCGCAAGCTGCGGGAGCCGATGCTGACGGTGGTCGCCCCCGAGCCCTCCTCCGGCCTCGATCAGCTGGAAGCGCGGCAGCTGCTCTCAAAGTGGCTGGGCAAGCTCGAAGAGCGGGAGCTCGAGGTCGCCACCCTGCTCTTCATCGACGGGCTCACCCAGCAGGAGGTCGCCGAGGTGCTGGGGCTGTCGCGAAAGACGATCGTGCGCGAGGTGGAAGCGCTGCGGCAGAAGCTCGAGGCCATCGGCGCGCTGCCCGAAGGAGTGACGTCGTGAGCGAGCACCTCTCAGCGCTGGAACTCGACGAGCTCGCCGCGGGGCTGGTGGTCGCGCCCGAGCACCTCGCCACCTGCGAGGACTGCGCGCGCAAGCTGCAAGCGCTCCAGAAGGACCGGACAGCGTTCCTCGCGAGGCCGGAAGCCAGGCGGCAGCTCGAGCAACTCGCGCCCCGCCGCTCCTTCGTGCGCGGGCTGGCGATCGCCCTGCCGCTCGCCGCGGGACTGGCGCTGTTCTTCGCGTGGCCCCGGGGCCCCGTGGAGGATCGGATCAAGGGCGCGCCGCAGCTGATGCTGCTGAATGAGGCCGGCAAGGTGGTGACCCACGCGGCGCCGGGCGAGCGGCTCACGCTGGCGGTCGGCAGCGCGGGGTTTTCGAGAGTCGAGGTGTTCGCGGTCGACGGCAACGGGCTCAAGG
>VFKJ01000431.1 GCA_009885595.1 Myxococcales bacterium
GCGCCCTGAGGGTGAGCCGTCCCCTTCACATCCAGGGATTCATGTACCGGATCCTCCTGCTCCTCACGCGCCTGGTCCCGCGTGACTTGTCCATCTGGGCCGTCAGCCGCGAGTACCGGAAGTCGCTCACGAAGGCGGGCAAGAAATGACTCCCGCGGCGCAGACCGTGGGCGATCTGCGCACGCTGGTCACCCGCCGCGCGGGGCTGCGCCGCAAGGTGGCGCTGCTCGCCGCAGACCTCGCGCTCTCGAAGTCGCTGGAGCAGAACGGCTGCACGGTGCTGGTCGACCCGGAGTCGCTCGAGGCGGTGAGCGCGTTTCACCCCGAGGTGGTGGTGGCCTTCGACGGCTTTGCCGCGGACGGCGCGGAAGGCTTTCGCAAGCTGGCCCAGGCCGCCCCCGGCGCCGAGCTGATCTTCTCCTTCGCCAACACCAGCTCGTCCTCGTTGCTGCTGCAGGCGCTGCTCGGCGTCAGCCCGCCCCCCACCGCCAGCGAGCGAGAGGTGCGGGCCTGGCTCACGGCGTCGGGCTTCGTGGTGAGCGCGCGCGACGTGGTGGTGACGCCGCACCTCGAGTCCGGGCTGTCCGCCGACACCGAGGCCGCGCTGCGGCAGCTCTTCGAGCAGCTCAACCCCGACGCCGCGGCTGATCGCCTGCTGCTGGTGGCCAAACGAGGGGCCGAGGCTTCGCCGCCCGAGCGCACCCCCGGCCTCACCACCGTCATCCTCTCGGCGGGCGACGACGAAGGCGCGCTCGAGGGCACGGTGCGCTCGGTGGCGGGGCAGCTGCAGCAGCCGCTCGAGCTGATCGTCGTCTCCACCCTGAAGAACACCCGGCTCGACGAGCTGGCGCGCGCCGCGAAGGGCAGGGCGGGCCTCTCGGTGATGCTGGTGGGCGAAGGCCCGGCCGATCCGCTCGCCCGCACCAACTTCGGCATCACGCGCGCGCAGGGGCAGTTCGTCTGCTGCCTCGAGGCGGGCGAGCTGCTCGAGCGCAACCACCTCTCTTCGCTGGTGCACCGGCTGGGCACCGGCACCGAGGCGTGGGCGCTCTCGTCACCCGGCGTCGACCTGGGGCGCCGCTTCGAGCTCGAGCGCTGGCTCGAGGCCGGCGCGGTGCAGCGGGGCCGCTACCTCGTCGATCGCTCGCGCCTGGGCAGCTTTCATCTTCAATTCGCCGAAGGGTTGGCGCTGGGTGAGGCGATGTTCTTCTGCCGCCTGGCCGCGCTCTTCGTCCCCGCGTTGGCCGGCGCCCCGCCCACGCTCGATTCACAGCGCACGGTCTCCTCTTCGTCGGCCGCGCTGCTCGAGGCGATGCAGGGCAGGCCGCTGCGCACCATCGCCTCGCTGGAGGCGCAGCTGAAAGCGCCTCCCCCCGTCGACCTCGCAGAGTTGATGCAGGAGCGCATCACCGCCAAGAACGAGACCGCGGGCCGGCTCGTCAGCCAGGCGCGCGGGCTGGTGGAGCGGGTGCGCGACGCGGCGAAGAAGGCGCGCGCCCAGGCGAAGGACGAGCAGAAGTAAGCGTCCGGTTCTTCCCCTCACCCCGACCCTCTCCCCCGTGGGGGAGAGGGAGGGCATAGGAGATGGTCGGAGTAGCCCTGTAAGCCGGGTTCTGTTCCCGGGTTGCCCCGGGCGATGAACATTCATCCAGGGACGTCGTTGCCGACGCC
>VFKJ01000360.1 GCA_009885595.1 Myxococcales bacterium
ACGTTGCGCAGCACGCCCCGCAGCCACCCGCGCCTCGCCGACTCGGAGATGAGCAACGACCAGAGACCGCCGATGAACGAGACGACCAGGGGAAGCGCGAAGAAGCCGTCGCCCGTCGCCAGCCACAGGCCGCTCAGCACCAGCACCGCCGCCAGGGCCAGGCCCGCGGCGTAGAGCCCTCCGCGCGCGAAGAAGCGGCTCGTCTCCAGGCGGATGGCCTGGGTCACCTGCTCGTCGCGGGCGCTCACGCCGCGCACTCTACCGTCAAAATCCCAGCGCGAGCCCGAGTGTTGCGCCCACGCGGGGCACCAGCGTCACCCCCGCGAGCTTCTTCACCAGCGCGCCGCCTCCGGTCCCGTTGAGGAACAACTCCAGCGGGCCCACCAGGCGCACCCGGCCCTCCAGTGAGAGCACCAGCGTCAACCCGAGGCTGGTGCGTGAAGAGCCGTCGGGGAGCGCAGCCTGGAAGATGAGCAGGGGGCCCGTCTCCAGCCCCAGGGTGAGGCTTCCGGGCGGCCAGGAGAAGCGGTGTCCGGTGCCGACGCGCAGCTCGAGCTCGGACTGGCGAAACGAGCGTGTCAGGGGCGTGCCGTCTCGAAAGCCGAAGGACGCCGAGACCTGGTTGAGCGGCCCCAGCAGGTACCCGTCGCGTCGCAGCCGCACCTCGGCGCTGGGCTGCGCGGTGAGCCCTAACACCAGGCCCGAGCTGACGCCGCCGGCCGCGGAGAAGACCAGCCGGGTCTCCTCGCCGCCCTTCCTCGCGACCCGCAGCAACGAGGCCTGCTCCAGGTCGCCGCCGGAGAGGGTGACGCCGCCGGAAGCGGGCACCTGCACCGTGCGCTCCAGCACGCCGTCGGGAACGCGCAGCTGCACCCGGTAGGTCCCCGCGGGGAGCGCGAGCGAGATCGGACCTTCCCCCTTGTCGACGTCGGCGAACACGTTGCCCGTCGACTGCGCCACCACCAGCCACCGCCCCGGCGCGCGCACGTCGACTTTGAGCTGGCTGAGGCTGTGCTGCGGCTCGGAAAGCACCAGCTGCCCCGCCCCCCGCAGGTCGACGGAGAAGGCGGGGCGCTGCACGCCGCCGCGGGAAGAGAAGGTGGCCTCGATGGTGCGCGCCCAGGCCCAGCCATACACCTCGTCGAGCGTGACCTTGCCGTCGCGCGAGGTGTCGGCGGCGCCGCGCAGCCCGGTGACGAGGTAGTGGGTGAAGTAGCTGCCCTGCAGGGCCTCGCTCTCCTGCGCGTACTCGTCGGCGCCCGACGCGGTGATGAACACCCGGCCTTCCACGCCCGAGGCCTCGATGCGCGTCGCCGGGCGATCGCTGACCTTGAGGCCCTTGAGCCGGGTGAGGCGGCCCGACTGGCAGGCGTCGATCACCAGCAGGCCGACCTGCACCGGCGAGGCCTTCATGAAGTCGACGAGCTCCTGCAGCGGCAGCTCGGTGCCCGCGAGGTGCAGGGTGCCTTCTCCGGCGTGCGAGGAGACGTAGATGATCAGCCGCTCGTGCGGACCTGGGCCCATCGCCTCCCGCAGTCGCCCCAGCGCGGCGCGCAGCGAGGGTGCGTCGGTGCCCGCCACGGTGATCACGTCTTGCGCCGCGAAGCCGCCGACGTCGACCAGCGCTTCCTTCACCCGGCGCGCGTCGCTCTGGGCGAAGTGGAGCTGCTCTTCTTCGGCGAGGCCGCGGTTCTCGCCCACCACCAGCCCGAAGCGCCGCCCTTGCGCGAACGCGGAAGAAGCGACCAGCAGCAGCAGGATGAGCCACCTGGCTCGCTCTCCCCTGCGGGGGAGAGGGTTGGGGAGAGGGCTTGGCGTCATGGCACCGCCAGCCTGACGCTGACGCGCTGCCGCTCGGCCCCGCGCTCGAACACCGCGATCACCGTGACATCACCTGGAGTCACCTCGAGCCGCATCAGCGGCACCAGCGCGCCCGAGGCCACGTCACCCGAGTAGAGCGTCTCCTTGAGCCCGTTGCCGTCGACCGCGAACACCTCGACTCTCGAGAAGCCCGCGCTGCCGACCGCCAGCGTGAGCCTGTCGCCGGGCGCCGCGTGGGTCACCGCCTTGCCGGCCTCATCCAGCAGCA
>VFKJ01000845.1 GCA_009885595.1 Myxococcales bacterium
CCATTCGCCCCATGTGCATGCCTCCCCGACCGTGGAGCTCCCCTCTTCCCCCGGTCACGGCGCCGGCGTCAAGGTCAAGGGAAGAGCGTCGGCCAGTTGCGGCTCAACCACTCCCGCCGCGCCTGCACTTCGCTCCAGCTCGGCATCCGCAAGTCCACCGGCCGCGCCGCCGACATCAGGGGCTCCAGGGCCTCGAGGGTGGTGCGGGTGAAGGCCTCGTCATGCACCACCAGCACCGCCTCGCTCTCCCAGTACGCGGAGGTGACGTCGGTGTTCGCGCTGCCCACCGCCACGGTGTCGTCGTCGCGCACCATCAGCTTCGCGTGCACGTGGGTGAAGACCGGGCCCAGCGAGCTGGCCGCCATCGTGTATTGGTACCCCTCGGCGCCCGCGCGCAGCACCGGGCTGATGCGCGCGCGCACCAGCTCGTCGGCCAGCGCCCGCAGGACGCCGTGCCCGAAGGGTTGATCATCTCCCCAGCGCGGCCGCACGCTGCCGAACAGGCACTGCACCCGCACGCCCCGCTTCACCGCGTTCACCAGCGCGCGCTGCAGCTCGAGCACCAGGGGGAAGGTGTTCATCATCACCAGCCGCCGCCTGGCGGAGTGAATCAGCTCGAGCATCAGGTCGAGGGTGTGGGCGTCTTCCAGGCCCTGGTGCAGCACCAGCCGGCACGCCATCGGCCCCGCCACCGGCGAGGGAGACACCTCGAAGGGCGCCCCCCCGGCGCGCAGCCAGTCCTGCAGGAACGAACGATCCACCGCTTCCACCAGCGGCCCCTCGAAGGCCACCCCGGCGTCGAGCCAGGGCACGTCATGGAAGCTGGTGGTGCGGGAAAGCTCGAGCTCGCCGAAGCCGCGGTAGTACGGCGCGCCCAGGTTGCGGCCCGTCACCGTCGCCCACCTTCGATCGATGCAGCTGAGCTTGCGGTGGTTTCTCTGCTTCAAGTCCACCACGCTCGGCAGGCCCGAGAGCGGCTGGGCGGCCCGCACCTCGACGTTCTTCGAAGCCCCCAGCCTGGCGAGCACCGGGTTGGAGGTGCCGTAGGCCTGGTGCAGGCTGTAGAGCGCGTCGACCAGCACCCGCACCTCCACGCCGCGCGCGCCGGCCTGCCGCAGGGCCTCGGCCACCTCCTCGGAGATGGGGTCGTCGTCCACCATGTACGCCTGCCAGTGCACCCGCTCCCGGGCGGCGGCGATGGCGGCGATCAGGTTCGTCCGCGCCGCCTTGTTCTCGAGCTCGAGGGTCACCAGGTGACCCTCGGAGAGCGTCGAGTTCGTCAGCACCCGCCAGCGCGCCTCTTCATCGGGCACCTGTTCGGGAGCGGCGCTCAGGGGCGCGGTGGGGCTGCGCGACTGCAACTGGGCCGGCGTCCAGGCGGTGAGGAACCTCGAGCGCGGCGTCGGCCCCGAGGCCGCGATGATGGAGACCACCGGCGCGCCCAGGGTGAGCAGGGTGAGGCCCAGCCGCTGCAAGCGCACCCCGTCGGCCAGCTCAGAGACGTCGCCCGCGCCCCCGTCGTCGAGGTACGCGCTCGCGTCGAGCACCGGCACCGGCGCGCCCCACGGCACCACCGCGTCGAAGTGCGCGCGCACCGACTCCAGCGGCTGATCAGCGCGCAGCCGCACCACCACGATGGTGTGATCGACCGCGAAGGGCTCGACGTCGCGCAGCGCCTCCAGGGGAAAGCGCGCGTCCAGCAACACCAGCGGCCTGAGGCCCAGCAGCTGCACGCTGGCCACCGGGGTCGGCGCTCCCGACGCTCGCAACGCCAGGGCCACCGCGTCGGGCGGCAGCCAGTCCTCCGGCACCTGCACCACCCCGTTGTCATGCGCGAGGGGGCCGCGATCCTCCGCCCCCACCAGCAGGAAGGTCTCCCCCTCGACCAGCGCGGAGCGGCCCAGCGAAGTGGAGCGCTCCAGCAGCACCCGCACCGGTGGCCCCTGCAGGCGCAGGCTGTCGGTCGCCGAGAGCCGCGCCGCGAACAGCCCGGTGGACGAGGCGTCGTGGTGAAGAATGAGCACCGGCACCGGCGCGTCCTCCAGCGCCTGCCCGGAGAAGATGCTGCTCATCAGGGTGGTGGCCGAGAGATCGACGCTGGGCACCACCAGCAGCTCCGCGCCGCGCAGGCGCGCTGCCTCCATCAGCGCCTCGGGAGGCACCTCGCCTAAGGGCGCGAACTCGAGCTGGTGCGAGGGGAAGAGCGCGTGCAGCTTCGACTCGGCCGCGGGCTGGGCGCTCTCCTTCATGAGGAACGACACCGTGCTCACCCGCGGCAGCTCGCGCACCGCCGCCGCCGTCTCCGCCAGCGCGATGGAGGCGGGGTCGATCGCCACGCACACCCGCCCGCTCTCGAGCCGCGAGGGCTCGAAGCGCGCGCTCACCGCCAGCACGTCGGCGTCGTAGCGCGCCACCCACTGCAGCACCGCCAGCGCGCGCGCCCGGGGAGAGCGGCTCGGCCACGGCCCCACCACCACCAGCGAAGCCCCGTGCCGATGCGCCTCCACAGACACCTGCGCCGCGTCGGACGACTCTTCGAAGGTGAACTCGAGCGGCGAGGCCTCGAGGGTGGCCAGCAGCGCCTCCAGCTCGGGCCGGCCCTGCTCTCCCTCGAGCGCCACCACGTGCAGGTGCGTCACCTTCGGCGCGAAGCGGCGCGCGCACTCCAGCACCGGCCCGACGGGAGCCGTGGCATCGATGACGAGAACCACGTGCGCGCCAGTCATGGCCATCGTTCTGGCAGGGACGGGGGGGCGAGGTGAAGTGGACTTCGGCCCGCGCTGTCCCTGCGCAGCGCTCACCCCCTCTGCAGGATTTGCGGTTTTCCCGCCCCCCGTCCATGCGCGGCGCGTCACCCGCTTTTTGCAGCCTGATCAGGCATGACCACCAAGAGCTGGGTCTACGGCCTCGAAGAGCTGCCCAGGGTTCAACGCACCGCCCACACCTGGGACGACGTGAAGGCGCTGCTCGGCGGGAAGGGCGCCAACCTCGCCGAGATGACGCGGCTGGGGCTGCCCGTACCCCCGGGTTTCACCATCACCACCGAGGCGTGCCGCGAGTACCTCAAGCACGACGCGCTCCCGAAGGCGCTGTGGGCCCAGGTGGAGACCGCGCTGGCGAAGCTGGAGCAGCGCTCGGGGAAACACTTCGGCAACCCCGACAACCCGCTGCTGGTCTCCTGCCGCTCGGGCGCGAAGTTCTCCATGCCCGGCATGATGGACACGGTGCTGAACATCGGGCTCACCCCTGAGGTGACGCTGGGGCTCTCGAAGTTGTCGGGGGATGCGCGCTTCGCCTGGGACTCCGCCCGCCGGCTGGTGCAGATGTTCGGCAGCGTGGTGATGGAGGTGCCCCAGGCGGCCTTCGAGGCCGTGCTCACCGAGCGCCGCGCGCAGCGGGGCGTGGACAACGACGCCGATCTCCCCGCGGAAGACCTGGAAGACATCACCCACCGCTTCAAGGCGCTGGTGCTCGCGCACGCGGGCCGCCCCTTCCCCGAAGAGCCGATGGCGCAGCTGCAGCTGGCCACCGAGGCCGTCTTCCGCTCGTGGAAAGGCAAGCGCGCGCGCGACTACCGCAAGGCCGCCGGCATCCCCGACGACCTCGGCACCGCCGTGAACGTGGTGGCGATGGTGTTCGGCAACCTCGGCGCGGACAGCGCCACCGGCGTCGCCACCACGCGCAACGTCTCCACCGGGGAGAAGGCGCTCGAGGGCGACTACCTGCTCAACGCGCAGGGCGAAGACGTGGTGGCGGGCACCCGCCCCACCCGGCCCATCGCCTCGCTCACCCAGGACCTGCCCGAGGTGGCGCAGGAGCTCTTTGCCATCGCGAAGAAGCTCGAAGCGCACTACCGCGAGGTGCAGGACATCGAGTTCACCGTCGAGCGCGGCAAGCTGTGGATGCTGCAGACCCGCGACGCCAAGCGCACCGCCCAGGCCGCCGTGCGCATCGCGGTCGACCTGGTGCACGAGCGCCGCATCACCCGGAAGGAAGCGGTGCAGCGGGTGAAGCCCGAGCACGTCGACTTCTACCTGCACCCACAGTTCGATCCCGAAGCGGTGAAGGCCGCGCGCGCCGAGGGCCGGCTGCTGGCGAAGGGCCTGAACGTCTCCCCGGGCGCGGCCACCGGCAGGCTCTGCTTCGACGCCGACGAGGCGGTGCGGCTGGCGAAGGAAAAACACGACGTGGTGATGATTCGCGCCGAGACCAAGCCCGACGACGTGCACGGCATGCTCGCCTCCAAAGGCATCATCACCAGCCGCGGCGGCCGCACCAGCCACGCGGCGCTGGTGGCGCGCCAGTTCGGCAAGCCGGCGGTGGTGGGGGTGATGGCGCTCGAGGTCGACGCGGAGAAGCGCGAGGCCACCGTCGTCCACACCCGCCAGGTGCTCACGGAGGGCACCGAGGTGTCGCTCGACGGCACCACCGGGGAGATCTTCCTGGGCGCGCTCCAGACCCGGCAGCCCTCGCTCGACGATCCGTTCCTGCTCGAGCTGCTCGGGTGGGCCGACTCGTTCCGCCAGCTCAAGGTGTACGCGAACGCCGACTACCCCCGCGACGCCGAGCGCGCGCGCGCCCTGGGGGCGCAAGGCATCGGGCTGTGCCGCACCGAGCACATGTTCTTCGAGACCGAGCGCCTGCCGCTGGTGCAGCAGCTGATCCTCGCGCGCGAGCCCGAGGAGCGGAAAGCGCTGTTGGAGAAGCTGCAGCCGCTGCAGCGCGCCGACTTCGCCGGGCTCTTCCGCGCGATGAACGGGAACCCGGTCACCATCCGGTTGATCGACCCACCGCTGCACGAGTTCCTCCCGCGGCGCGAGACGCTCATTCGCGACGTGGCCGAGCTGGAGACCCGCGCGCGCCTGGGTGACGGCGAGGGGCGCGTGCTCGCCGACCAACTCCACCAGAAGCAGGTGCTGCTGCTCGCGGTCGACTCGCTCCACGAGGAGAACCCCATGCTGGGGCTGCGCGGGGTGCGGCTGGGCATTCACATGCCCGAGCTGGTGATCATGCAGGTGAAGGCGCTGTTCGAGGCCGCCTGCGACTGCGTGGCCGAAGGCGTGAAGGTGTTGCCCAGGGTGATGATCCCGCTGGTGGCCCACGCCAACGAGCTCGAGGTCGAGCAGACGATGCTGGAGCGGGTGGCGAAGGAAGTGATGGATCGCCGTCACACCCGGGTCAGCTACGAGTTCGGCACCATGATCGAGATCCCCCGCGCGGCGCTCACGGCAGATCAGATCGCCCAGCGCGCGCAGTTCTTCAGCTTCGGCACCAACGATCTCACCCAGACCACCTTCGGCATCTCGCGCGACGACGCCGAGACGGGCTTCCTCTCGGAGTACCTGGAGAAGGGCATTCTCCCGGAGAACCCGTTCGCCTCCATCGACGAGGACGGGGTGGGCAAGCTGATGGAGATGGCGGTGCGGCTGGGGCGCCTGACCAACGCGAAGCTCAACGTGGGCATCTGCGGAGAGCACGGCGGCGACCCCAAGAGCATCGCGTTCTGCCATCGCATCGGGCTCGACTCGGTCTCGTGCAGCCCGTTCCGGGTGCCGGTGGCGCGGCTGGCGGCGGCGCACGCGGCGCTGGAGGGCGCAAGCAGCGCGGTCTCGGACCCGCTCAGCACGGCGCAGCCGACAAGGCGGTCGCGGTCGGTCTCTCGGGCAGCATGAGCACGCGCTCGGGCGCGGGCACCTTCATGGGGGTGTTCCGCCAGAGGCCGCTTCTCGTTCCGGTCCTTGCCCGCGCGTCATGCTCGAGGATGGGCTCAGGAGCGAACCTGACAGTCCAGGATCCCACGCACGTGTCCGATGGAGAAAGCTGCGCAGCCTGGTCCGTCGGGCTGGTAGTCGAACGGTTCCATCGCCAGCCACCCCGCATAGCCCTGAGCCTGCAATGCCGCGAGGATGGGACCGAAGCGATCGTTGCCTTGCCCCGGCCCGCGCCGATTCCGGTCATTGAGCTGCACATGCGCCAGCAGCCCGCTCCCCCACCAGCGCTCGATCAACGCTGCTAGCGGTTCGTCCTCCGTGGCCCCCGCCGAGCAGGTATCGAGCATCGTGCGCAGCCCCGGCAGCGCCGCCGCCTGCACGA
>VFKJ01000780.1 GCA_009885595.1 Myxococcales bacterium
CCCAGACCAGCAGCGTGTGACCCGCGCCGTCGCTCGAGAGCACGGGGTTGGCGAGCGAGCCGGTCGTCAGCGTGCGCCCGTCATCACCGGGGCATCGAGCGCCACCTCGGGCCCCAGCGGCGGCCCCGCGAAGGCGAGCGTGGAGAGCAGGAGCGTCAGCGTGGGGATGCGCATGGGTTCACCGGAAAAGGGATTGGTCGTTCGAGGTCGACTTCGCGGGTAGGGCTTTGTCAGGCCCGGAACAGGCTCGCGGAGAGCGCGATGAACTGCTCGAAGCCCGCGCCCAGCACCGGCACGTCGAGGAACTCGGTGATGAAGCGGCGATCGCGCTGCTGGTAGTCGGGGCACACGAAGGGGTGCTCGTGCACGCCCAGCGCGAGGGTCTCGACCCGCACGCCGGTGTCGCGGTGCAGCCCCAGCATGGTGTTGAACACCGCGCCCGCGGGGATGACCTCGTCGTTCGAGTTGGCGATCGCCATCAGCCGCGGCGCGAGCTCGCGCAGCCGCGCCTCGAGCCGGGGGCGCTCGCTCTCCTCGCCGAACAGCGCGCGGAACCAGCGGCCTTCCTCGTGGTTGACGAGCCAGTGCGCCAGCCGGGGACTGGCGAGCCGCTGCGTGAAGCGCACGTAGAGCTTCATCAGCGAGATCTCGCACGCCATGTCCATGATCAGCCGGGTCGACAGGTGGGTGCTGCGCAGCACCGCTCCCGAGGCGAACAACACGCAGCGGCTGTCTTTGAAGAGCCCGTCGTGGTCGGCCAGCATCAACCCCAGCGAGAGATAGCCGCCGGCGGAGTACCCGATGAGATCGAGCTGCGCCGTCGGATCGACGTAGGGGTGCGCGCCCGCGCGGATCTGCTTCACCAGGTCGACCACGTCTCCGTACGACTGCAGCCCGCCCCAGAAGAAGCGCTCGGGGTGGGTGTCGAGCCGCTCGCTGAGCACGCAGTTGAACCCGTGCACGTTCTCGTTGCGCGCCACCTCCTGCCGGCGGCCGAGGTGGTGCTTGATCTCCCGGCCCCAGTGCGGATCCACCCGGTTCACGTGGAACGAGAGCGGGAACAGCGCCACCGCCGCGCCCGTGCTGCGCCACAGCTGGTACGCCCAGGGCACGTACTTGGAGTAGCTGCGCTCGTTGAGCCCGTGCAGCAGGATGATCAGGTGCCGCGAGCGGGTGCTGTCGCCCGGCGCCGAGTGCCCGCGCAGGAACGGATAGCGGAACTCGAGGTTGTCCTTGATGCCGCAGTCGGCGCGGCCGTCGGTGGCCGGTTCCCCGGGGAAGTCCTTCCCGTGCTCGTCGCAGCGGTACGAGAGCTGCCCCAGCAGGTGGTTGGCCTGCCCCGAGCGGAACGCCAGGTTGTAGACGTCGGCGCCTTCGGCGGGGAAGGCGAGCGGGACCGCGTCGTCCCAGTCAGGGGTGTTCCGGATCTCCTGCGCGATGTGCCGATAGTCGGGGTGTTTCATGGTTACTCGTGGGTAAGTTACCCGTGGGTAACAGGGAGAGCACTCCACGTGAAGCGAAAGCAGCGTCTCACCGCGGCGGACCGCAGGGCCCAGTTGATGGAGATCGGCCGCGAGGTGTTCGCCGCGCAGGGGTACGAGGCGCCCATCGAGGAGATCGCGCAGCGGGCAGGGGTCAGCAAGCCCATCGTCTACGAGCACTTCGGCGCGAAGGAAGGGCTCTACGCGGCCATCGTGGACCGCGAGATGGACCTGCTGGTGAGCCGCGTGTCCGAGAGCATCTCGCGCGGCACGCCCCGCGAACGGTACGAAGGCGCGGTGCTGGCGTTCATGACGTACACGCAGGAACAGCCGGCCGGCTTCGCGGTGCTCACGCGCGACTCGCCGAACACGCACGCGCGGCGCGGGCTGACCCGGGTGATCGACGATCTCGCCGAGCGGGTGGACGATCTCTTTCGGCG
>VFKJ01000083.1 GCA_009885595.1 Myxococcales bacterium
TGGCCGCGGTTCAGGGCGGCAGACGCCTCGATGAAGAGGATCTGCTGGCCATGCTGCAGGGAGATGTTGTCGAAACGAATCACGGCGCGCGCCATGACACACCCGCGCGCGCTTGCCTATGGCGCTTCGAGGGGCGGCAGGAGCTCGATCGTCATAGACCCACCCCGACTGTCAGTCGCCACAACGCCTCGATGACGTAGGGCTTGCCGTCGAGGTCGACAGAGAAGACCTCCGTTCCGACCTCGATGAACACCGGAAACCACCAGCCCGAAGGGCGCATCCGGCAGAGGCCGAGGTGAAGCCCGCTGAGGAACGAGGGCAACACCAGCGCACCGTCGATCGCGGCGCCGGCTCCGAGGAACAGGCCGACGGTGAACTCGGGCACCAGGACGCGCTCGAACGCGCTCACGTCGAACGCCTCGACACGGAGTACGCCGTGGACCAGGTGGGCCGGCCGGGGGACCCATGCCCCTCTCGTGAACTCGGACAGCGTCTCCAGTTCGTACATCGCCAGCGCGGCGATGGTGACGTGCCGGGCGAGGCGCAGTCGCATGCCGAGGCGAACCCCCGGAGCGGGCGCGTAGAAGCCGATTCCGGTCATCAGGTGGACGCCTCCTGTCAGGCCAACGAGCGGTGGTTCTGGAAGCGTGAGCGACTGCGATTGCGTGGGCTCATCGGCCCAGGTCTCGGCCCGTGCCCCGGTTGCCAACACCACCATGCAGCCCACGACCAGTGCCCGCGCGAACATTGACCCAGCGTGCTCTCGTCTCGAGAAAGAGTCATCGGCCTGACAACGCGACCGCGGCGTCGTGGCTGAGCGCGCTGGACGGCGGCAAATCAGCCACCGCCTCTTCGAACAACGTTCGTTGCCTCGGGTCCTTCGTTCCGAGCGCCCTGGCCAACCAGAAGGCCGTGGCGCCTCGCTCCGGGCCACGCTCTTGCCGAAGTGCCAACGCCTGCTCCAGCACCTTCTTCGCGCCGGGCACGTCGTTCGACATCAGCTTCGCCTCGCCCAGGCCCGTGAGGTTGTAGGCGAGGTCGAGGTGCTGCTCGCCCTGCCGCGCCCTGCGAATTCCGAGCGCCCGCTCGTCGAGCGCGATCGCGTCGGTCCACCGCTTCGCCGCCCGCCGCGCCTGCGCGAGATTGGTGAGCGAGATCGCCACGGTGAGCGAGTCGTTGCCCGTGCGCTGTTCTTTGATCTCGAGCGAACGCGAGAGCGAGGCCTCGGCGGCCGACAGATCTTCGAGGTCGAGCAACAGCGCGCCCAGGTTCGTGAGCGTCACCGCCACGGGCAGACTGTCCTTGCCGAACGCGACTTCCTTGATGCGCAGGGCCCGTTCGAGCGCCCGCCGCGCCCCGGTGGGTGAGCCCTGCGCCTGCAGCACGTTGCCCAGGTTGTTGAGGGTGTCCGCCACCTGGGGATGCGAGGCGTCGAGCGCGAACTCCTCGATCGCCAGCGCCTGCTCGTACTGCGCGCGGGCGTCGTCGAGCCGGCCCATCAACTTGAACGCGGTGCCCAGGTTCGAGTGCGAGCGCGCGACCAGCGGGTGCTTCTCGCCCAGCAGCTCGCGCCGCAGCGCCAGCGCGCGCTGATAGGCCTCGACCGCCGCCGGGTATTGAGCGCGGTAATACGCGAGCACGCCCTGGTTGTTGGCGAAGGACGCCTCGAGCTCGGCCGGCTTGCCCACGCGATCGATCGCCGCGCGCGCGAAGCGCACCCAGCGATCCGCGTCCTGCTGAGGGGCACCGACGGCCGCGAAGCCGACGCGCTCCACCCAGCCACGCGCCTGCAGTTCGTCGTCGAGCCCGATCTCCGCGGCGAGGATCGACTCCTCCACCAGGGTGTCCGCCGCCTTCGCGTCCCCCGTGCGCATCTTCGCGATGGCCATCCACAGCCGCGCCTCGGCGTAGGTGGTGTGGTCCCCAGACGCGCTCGCCTTCGTCGCCAGTTCGGACGCGAGCGCCAGGGCGTCGGCGTACTTTCCGGCGTCGACGCGCGCCTTGACCGCTGAGAGCTGGGCGCGCGTCGTCTCGCCCTCCTCCGTGCGGCGGACGATGGGCATGATCGACCGGCACGAGGGCAGGGGAGCGAGCGCCCCGGCGGTCGTCACGGCGCGCTCCACCACGTCACCGTCGGCGTGGCTGAACAGCTGCGTGGTGGCCTCGAGATCCGAGAGGCGCCGGCTCAGGCACACGATCTCCTGGCCGAGCTGCTCGTCGTTGCGTTCCAGGCTGCCCTCGCAGGCCGCGCGCCGCATGGTGAGCCACTGCGCGCTGTACGTATCGAGGCGCGCTTCCACGTCGCGCCAGGCCGCCGTCGCCCAGGGCTTCTGCGTCGCCTCGAAGGCCTGCCGCACCGAGCGCTTCACCGCTGGATCCCAGACGCCCCTGAGGCGGGTGTCGACCTCGGCGCACCGGGTGCGCGCGCGATAGGAGGCCAGCCCAGCGAGCCCGGCCGCGAGCACGGCCAGCGCCGCGACGGACGCGAACGCCAGCCCCTGCTCGCGGCTCGACTTGCGCCGGCCCAGCTGCAGCAGCAGCGCCCGCATCGTCTGGAAGCGCTCGTTCGGCTCCGCGCGAAGTCCCTTGAGGAGGAGCTGGTGGATGCGCTTGGGGACCTTGGTGTCCTTCGGGGGCGCGACGACGTGGTTCGCGCCGATCTCCACCGCGAGCGCGTAGGGGCTGGCGCCTTCGAAGGGCCTGACCCCGTAGAAGGCCTCGAACAGTGCCACGCAGAAGCCGAACTCGTCCGAGCGGAAATCGGTGGGCTTGCCGTGCAGCGCCTCGGGAGACATGTACGCCGGGGTGCCCAGCATCGCGCCAGGCCCGGTGATCGACCGGGGCATGGAGTCCGAGGGTTCCTTCTTTCTCGCCGCCTGGCCGTGCGCGAGCCCGAAGTCCATCACGCGCACGCGGCCGTCGCTGCCGACGATCACGTTGTCGGGCTTGAAGTCGCGGTGGGTGATGCCCTGCGTGTGCGCGGCCACCAGGCCTTCGCCGGCGGCGAGGAACACCTCGAGCGTCGCCTGCCAGCTGGGCCGTGGCTTCTGCTCGAGCCACTGCTTGAGGGTGCGGCCTTCGGCGAACTCCATGGCGAGGAAGATGCGATCGCCGGCGATGCCGACGTCGTGCACCGTCACCACGTTGGGGTGGGACAGCTTCGCCAGCGACTGCGCTTCGTGCAGCAGGCGGCGCTTGAACTCTTCCCCCAGGTCCGAGCCTTCGAAGTCGGGGCGCAGCACCTTCACCGCGACCTTGCGATCGAGCACCGGGTCCCAGGCGGAGAACACCTCGCCCATGCCGCCCGCGCCGAGCCGATCCAGGATCACGTAGCGATCGAGGGCTTCACCCTTCTCGATGCTGCTGGTGACGAGGACCGCTTCCCGCTCGCCCGACACGTGCGTGTCCTCGAGGCCCACCGGGGTGTCCTGCGGCGCTGCGCCCGGCTGGCTCACCCAGGGGTGGTTCGGATCGGAGTCGGCGCGCGCCGGGGTGACGGGGGTCTCCTTGCTGTGCCGTCGGCGTCGCGCTGCCGGTGAGTCGAAGTTCGTCTGGTGCAGCGCGGAGCTCTGCAGGGCCATCGGCAGGTAGCGCGCCTGGCAGCTCGCGCAGCCGCGAATGTGCGCGGACAGCTCGGCGCGATCGGTCGCGTCGCCCACGCCTCGCGCGAAGGCCTCGAGGGTCGACTCCGATGGGCAGGGGGACGGCACGCGCGCGCCACTCTACCTTCCGCTGGCGAAGGGTCTGAATCTTTGGCTCTCGTGAGCTGAGGATTTCGGTGGAGCCTCCACGCCCCGTCTCGCGAAACCCATCAGCGCTGCTGGTCGATCGTGGCGTGCCGCCCGGATCGGCAGGGCGCGGCTCGTGCACTGGCTTCGCTTTGCAGGTCTCAACTACGATGGGAGGTGTTCGATGGCGCAGTCAGGGGCGTACGCGACCAGGCAGGAGGTCGAAGTGTTGGAGACCGAGATCAAACGGCTTTCGGTACAGCAGACCGTCCTGGCCGACGGCCTGCGCGACCTCACGGTGACCGTGGCGCGTCTGGCGGAGGAAATGAACGCACGGTTCGATGCGGTGGACGTGCGGTTTGAGAGGCTGACGAAGGAGATCGCCGACGGCCATGCCACGCTCTTGTCCGCGATCTTGAAGCTGGGGCCGCGCTGACCGGCTACCTTCCGGCCGTGACCGACCTGAAGACGCTCCGCCTCGCCTCCCTCCAGCTCTCGCCCGAGCGGCTCGAGGGCTTCATCACCTACCAGCGCACGCTCTTGACCGAGCTGGCTCGTGCCCCCGCCACCGAATGGAGCGGCCGCTACGCCTTCGCCCACG
Organism: Myxococcales bacterium; assembly: GCA_009885595.1. Lineage (GTDB taxonomy): Bacteria > Myxococcota > Myxococcia > Myxococcales > Myxococcaceae > Archangium_A. Next base: position 4,330 of record VFKJ01000083.1, read on the forward strand.
GCCGCGCGCTCGCCGCCTGCCAGCTCGACCTGCAGGAGCTCGGAAAGCTCAAGGCGATGGTGGGGGACTTCTGTGGTCGCCGGTCCGCCGCGCAGCAGGTGAAGGAGCGGCTCACGAGCATCAGCGACTCCCCCAAGGACACGCAGATCGCCGCCCGCGCCGAGAAGTCGCTCCACAAGCTCGACGACATGGCTCAGTTCGCCGCGCGCCACGGCGCGGAAGCCCTGGCCCTCCTGGAGGCGAGGGAGCCGGAGCTGCTCCTGCTGCACCGGGAGCTCGCGAAGCAGGAAGGCACTGGCCACCTGCACCCGGGCAGTTGACCTCTTGTCTCGTGCGGCGTTCCGCTGCTAACGGCTCCGCGCCATGAAGCGCTATTTCATTCACACGTTCGGCTGTCAGATGAACGTGAACGACACCAACCGAATGGGCGAGGCCCTCGCCTCGATGAAGTACGCGCCGACGCCGGTGGTGGAGAACGCCGATCTCATCATCCTCAACACCTGCTCCATCCGTGAGAAGGCCGAGGACAAGATGCTGTCGTGGCTGGGCCGCTACCGGCAGGTGAAGCTGCAGCGCGGCGCGCTCATCGGCGTGGGCGGCTGCGTCGCCCAGCAGGAGAAGAAGAAGATCCTCGAGAAGGTCCCCTACGTCGACTTCGTCTTCGGCCCCGACGCCATCGGCAAGCTCCCGGAGATCGTCGCCCGCTGTGAGTCCGAGCGGGTGCGCGTGGTGGAGACCGCGTGGGTCGACTCCGAGAGCTACGTCTTCCCTCAGGCCGATCCGAAGAGCTCGCTGGGCAAGACCACCGAGTTCGTCACCGTGATGAAGGGCTGCGACAACGTCTGCAGCTTCTGCGTGGTGCCGCACACCCGCGGCCGCGAGGTGAGCCGGCCCTTCACCGAGGTGCTGCACGAGGTCGCGCGCCTCACCACCGTCGGCGTGCGAGAGGTGACCCTCGTCGGCCAGAACGTGAACAGCTACCTGGGCGGCATCTCGTTCGCCCAGCTGCTGCTGCGCACCGCCCAGGTGCCCGGCATCGAGCGCGTGCGCTTCACCACCAGCCACCCGCACGATCTCTCCGACGAGCTGATCGAGGCCTTCCGTCTCGAGCCGAAGATCATGTCGCACTTCCACCTGCCGGTGCAGAGCGGCAGCAACGAGGTGCTGGTGCGCATGAAGCGCGACTACACGGTGACGAACTACCTCGAGCGGCTCGCCAAGCTGCGCGCGGCCCGCCCCGGCATCGCCGTCACCACCGACATCATCGTGGGCTTCCCCGGCGAGACCGACGAAGACTTCGAGAAGACCTTCGCGCTGTGTGAGCAGGCCCAGTTCGATGGTCAGTTCGCCTTCGTGTACTCGCCGCGCCCCAAGACGGTCGCCGGCCTCAAGGAAGACGAATGGGGCCCGGTGCCGCACGAGGTGAAGGTGAAGCGGCTCGAGCGCCTCAACGCGCTGCAGAAGCAGATCAGCGTGGGCGTGATGGCGCAGGCGGTGGGCAGCACCATGGAGGTGCTCGTCGAGGGCTCCTCGCGCACCAACGAGGCCCGCCGCATGGGCCGCACCTCGCAGAACCGGGTGGTGAACTTCGAGGGTGACGCCCCCATCGGCGCGCTGGTCGAGGTGAAGATCGAGGCGTCCAGCCAGAGCTCGTTCGCCGGGGTGCAGGGCAGGGTGATTTCCCTGCCTTCCGTCGTCATCCCCGAGCTCACCGCGGCCCCGGCCGAGGTGTGCGTGGTCGCTTAATTTCACTCCTGGACGGGGTGTGGGGTCGTATCGTCTCCACGTCGTGTCCACCCTGTTGGGAGAAGAGCCATGAAGAAGCTGCTCGGTAGCCTCGCCGCCGTCGCCCTCGCCGTCGTCGCCGGTCTCTCGCTGTCCGCCGAAGCAGGCGGCTCGTTCAGCAAGGGCAGCTGCACCTTCAACGGCAAGAAGCTCTACGGCAACATCCAGGAAGTGAGCTCCTTCCCCGACGTGAAGGTGCAGGTCGTCAGCTCCTTCCCCGACGTCAAGGTGCAGAAGGTCAGCTCGTTCCCCGACTCGTGCGGCAAGTGGAAGATGGTCACCAGCTTCCCGGACACCAAGGTGCAGTTCGTCACCTCGTTCCCCGACGTGAAGATCCAGTACGTGACCTCGTTCCCCGGCGCGAACTGACCCGAATGCTGGCGCTCTCTCTCGCGATGGTGATGGCCGCCGGCGACCTTCCGGTGGTGTCGGTGATGTACTTCGACAACGACTCGAAGGACCCCGAGCTGGAGTTCATGCGCAAGGGCCTGACAGACCTGCTCATCACCGACCTGGTCGCGTACGAGGGCGTGCGCGTGGTCGAACGCACCCGGCTCGAAGACGTGATGAAGGAGCTCAACTTTCAGCAGACGAAGTACGTCGACAAGGCCACCGCGGCCAAGCTGGGCAAGGTGCTCAACTCCACCTACCTCATCTACGGCTCCCTCATCCTCACCGGCACCAGGCTGACCATCGCCGCGCGACTGGTGCAGTCAGGCAACGGCGAGATCCTGCTCACCGTGAAGGAACAGGACGAGCGCGACAAGATCTTCGACATCGAGCAGCGGCTGGTGAACCAGCTGGTCGCGAAGATCGACGCCAAGCTGTCGGCCAGCGATCAAGCGCGCCGCAAGGCGAAGGTGCCTGACCTCGCCACCCTGGTCGCTTACGGCAAGGCGCTCGATCTCTCCGACCAGGGAAAGGTCGACGAGGCGCAGGCCGCCATGCGCGCGGTCGTCAGCAAGTCGCCCACCTTCCTGCTGGGACGGGAGCGGCAGACCGAGCTGCTCAAGGCCTTCGAGGAGTACCAGAAGAAGAAGAAAGACCTGATCTCCGGCCAGATCGTCGAGCTGGGCAAGCTGGTCGACAAGGCCCTGCTGGACGAGCCGAAGTACGACTCGCTCACCGTCGATCAGAAGCAGCGCTACCTGGTGATGCGCATGCTCAA
>VFKJ01000849.1 GCA_009885595.1 Myxococcales bacterium
CGAAGAGGCGCGCATCCTCGCCGCCGCCAGCCCCTTCCCCGCTTTGTTCAAGCTCACCCCCGGAGACCGCGCTTCATGATCGACCTCAGCAAGCTGCACACGACCGCCCTTCCTTCACGCGTCATCATGGGCGAGTGCTGGGCGCGCGACGGCCTGCAGAGTGAGTCCACCATCGTCTCCACCAAGGACAAGGTGGAGATCATCCGCGGCATGGTCGAGGCCGGCTTCACCAAGATCGAAGCGACCAACTTCGCGCACCCCAAGTACCTGCCGCAGTTCAGCGACGCCGAAGAGGTGCTGCGCCTCATCCCCCGCAAGCCGGGCGTGCACTACCGCGGCATCTGCACCACCTTGAAGGGCGTCGAGCGGGCCGCCCAGAGCAAGGCCGAGGGCTTCGGCGTCGACGAGATCGCCATGGTGATCTCCGCCAGCGAGTCGCACAACAAGGCCAACGTCAACATGACCCACGAGGAGAACAAGGCGCTCCTCGAGCAGATGACCCGCCTCGCGCTCCAGACCGGTCACAAGGTGTTCGGCTGGGTGCTCTGCAGCTTCGGCTGCCCCATCAAGGGCGACGTGCGCATGGACGACGCGCTGGAGCTGGGCAAGTGGTGGAAGGACCTGGGCGCCAGCTACATCGGGTTCGGTGACACCACCGGCGTGGCCAACCCGCGCCAGGTCAGCGCCTTCTACGATCACGTGCTCAACCACGGCATGACGCGCGAAGAGGTGGTGGTGCACTTCCACGACACCCGCGGCTGGGGCGTCGCCAACTCGCTCACCGCGCTGAGCTTCGGGCTGACCCACTTCGACTCGTCGCTGGGCGCCATCGGGGGCCAGCCCAAGACGGGCGCGGCCAAGTACCACCGCGGCTACACCGGCAACACCTGCACCGAGGATCTGGTCGGGCTGTTCGAGGAGATGGGCGTCGGCACCGGCATCGACCTGCACAAGTTGATCGCCCTGGGCGGGCGCGCCGAAGAGGTGATCGGCCGGCAGCTCCGCAGCAACTTCATCCTCGCCGGGCCGGTGCCCCACCAGGGCATCGTCTACGACAAGACCAAGGGGATCGTGGACACCCGCGCGTAGGTCCGTTCAGCCTGAGCGAAGTCGAAGGCCTCAATTCAGCGCGTTGGGCTGGGTGAGCACGAACTCGCCGATCTTCGCCTCGAACCGGCTGCCGTCGATGCGCTCCATCACGTACTCGCCGCGCATGGTGCCAAACGGCGTGCGCAGCATCGCCCAGCTGGTGTACTCGAACGAGTCGCCGCTCTCGAGCCGCGGCTGCTTGCCCACCACGCCCTCGCCGCGCACCTCTTCCACCCGGCCGTTGGCGTCGGTGATCACCCAGTGCCGCGCGCGCAGGGTGGCCGCCCGGGTGCCCTCGTTCTTCACCGTCACCGCGTAGGTGAAGGCCCACTGGTTGTTGTCGGGCGAGCTGCGCTCAGGCCAGAAGGCCGCCTTCACGGTGATGCGCACGCCCTCGGTCTCGGTGTTCGACATCTAGCGCTCCACGACCTTGGCCGGCAGCTCCGCGGGGACGAGCTCTTTGGGCTTGATCACCATCGACGCCACGATCGAGCCCACCAGGCTCAAGGCGATCACCGACAGCGAGGTGACGATCACGATCGTCTCGTGGTGGTGCGCCCAGTCGGCGAACTTCGTCTCGAGGATCAGCTTCACGCCCACGAACGAGAGGATCACCCCGAGGCCAATCTTGAGGTAGCGGAACTTGTCCATCAGCGAGCTCACCAGGAAGAACAGCGAGCGCAGCCCGAGGATCGCGCAGGCGTTCGAGGTGAACACGATGAAGGGGTCCTGGCTGATCGCCAGCACCGCAGGGATGGAGTCGAGGGCGAAGAGCAGGTCCGTCGTCTCCACCACCAACAGCGCCAGGAAGAGCGGCGTCACCTTCGCCTGGCCGTCCTCGCGCACGAAGAAGGCCAGCTCGTGACTCTGGGTGGACACCGGCAGCACGCGCCGCCCCCACTTGAGAATGGGGTTCTGCTCGGGGTCGACCTCTGCCTCCTGGCCGCCGCGCAGCAGCTTCCACGCCGTGTAGATCAGGAAGACGCCGAAGATGTAGAGCAGCCACTCGAACTTCGCGACCAGGGTGGTGCCCAGGCCGATCAACGTGCCGCGCAAGATGAAGGCCCCGACGATGCCCCAGTAGAGCAGCCGGTGCTGCGCGCGGTTGCCCACCTTGAAGGCTGAGAACACCACGATGAAGACGAAGAGGTTGTCGACCGAGAGCGCGTACTCGACGACGTACGCCATCAGGAAGGGCACCGAGGCGGTGGTGCCGTACTTGAAGTGAATGAAGCCCGCGAAGGAGAGCGAGAGCGACACCCAGATGGCCGTCCAGATGCCGGCCTTCTTCGCGGTGATCTCCTTGCCTCCGGCGACGAACAGGTCGATGGCCACGACGACGGCCGCACCGATGAGAAACGCTGCCCAGAGGATCGGGGTACCCACGCGCAGCCCTCCTAAGAGCGCAGGGGCGCGCGGTCAATCACCGGCTGAGTCCGCGTGGCGAAGGCGCAGCACCAGCACGGAATGCTGGGGCACCGGCAGGGTCTGCCCCGCCGCGAACGTGGTCGTCCCCGACCCCTCGGGCGCGGTGCTCAAGAGGGGCTCCCACCCCTCGCCCCAGGCCTCCGGAGGCAGCACCACCGGCGCCGGCGCCCGCCCGGCGTTCAGGTAGATGAGCAGGGTGTCGCCCGTCAGGCGATGGCCCGTGGGGTCGCGCGAGGTGATGGCGTCCCCCCCTAAGAACATCCCGAAGCACTGCAGGGCGTGGTTGCGCCAGTCTTCGTGCCCCAGCTCGTGCCCCGCGGGGTGGAACCACACCAGGTCGCGGAAGCGGGAGTCATCGAGCGACTCACCCAGGAAGAAGCCGCGCCGCTGCAGCACGGGCTGCGAGAGCCGCAGCTTCACCAGCTCCTTGGTGAAGCGCAGCAGCGCTTCCTGCCGCGGCGAGCGCTTCCAGTTGACCCAGGAGAGCTCGCTGTCCTGGCAGTAGGCGTTGTTGTTGCCGCGCTGAGTGCGCCCCATCTCGTCGCCGGCGAGCAGCATGGGGGTGCCCACCGAGAGGAAGAGCGAGGCGAGCAGGTTCTTCGCCGTGCGATCGCGGCTGGCGAGGATCGTCGGATCTTCGGTCTCACCCTCCTCGCCCCCGTTCGACGACTGGTTCTCGTCGGCGCCGTCGCGGTTCTCTTCGCGGTTGGCCTCGTTGTGCTTGCGCTCGTAGCTGACGAGATCGGCCAGGGTGAAGCCGTCGTGGCAGGCGATGTAGTTGATCGAAGCGCCCGGTCGCCGCCCCGACAGCTTGAAGAAGTCCGAGCTGCCAGAGAGCCGCGAGCCGAGCTCCGCCAGCTGCCCGTGATCGCCGCGCCAGAAGCGGCGCAGGGTGGAGCGATACCGATCGTTCCACTCGGCGAAGGGCATGGGGAAGTTGCCCAGGCGGTAGCCGTGCGGCCCGACGTCCCACGGCTCGGCGATCAGCTTCACGCGCGAGAGCACCGGGTCCTGGTAGAGCGCCGAGAAGAAGCTCGAGTGCGGGTCGAACTCCCCGTCGGGCCCGCGCGCCAGGGTGGTGGCGAGGTCGAAGCGGAAGCCGTCGACGTGCATCTCGCGCACCCAGTAGCGCAGCGAATCGAGCACCAGCTTGAGCACCAGCGAGCGGTGCGTCGCCAGCGAGTTGCCGCAGCCGGTGAAGTCGCGCGACTGCGAGCGATCCTGGTCCTCGAGCCAGTAATAGGTGGCGTTGTCGATGCCGCGGAACGAGAGCGTGGGGCCCAGCTCGTTGCCCTCGCAGGAGTGGTTGTAGACGACGTCGAGGATCACCTCGAGGCCCGCCGCGTGCAGCGAGCGCACCATCTGCTTGAACTCGCGCACCTGCTCGCCGCGCTTTCCCGAGGAGGAGAAGCGCTGGTCGGGCGCGAAGAAGCCAAGGGTGTTGTAGCCCCAGTAGTTGGTCAGCCCGCGCTCCTGCAGGAAGCCCTCAGGCGCGCTCTCGTGCACCGGGAGCAGCTCGACGCTGGTGACGCCCAGCTCGAGCAGGTGCTTGAGCACCGCCGGGTGCGCGAGCCCCGCGTAGGTGCCGCGCTGGTGCTCGGGGACCTCGGGGTGCAGCTGGGTGAGGCCCTTCACGTGCGCCTCGTAGAACACCGCCCGGCGCCAGATGATCTGCGGGCGCTGATCGTCCTGCCAGTCGAAGGCGTCGTCCACCACCACCGAGCGCGGCGCCCCACCCGCGGAGTCACGGGCGTCGAGGGTGTTGGCGTGGCCGCGATAGCCGACGATCGGCGCTGACCAGTCGGGCTTGCCCAGGAACGCGCGCGCGTAGGGGTCGATCACCAGCTTGTGGGGGTTGAACCGGTGGCCCTCGCGCGGCGCCCAGGCGCCGTGCACCCGAAAGCCGTAGAGCGCGCCTTCCTTCAGCCCGGGGATGTAGCCGTGAAAGACGTGATCGGTCTGATCGCGCAGCGGCAGCCGGGCCAGCTCGCGGTCCGGGTGCTCGGGGTCGAACAGACACAGCTCGACCGCGGTCGCGTGGTGGGAGGCGAGCGCGAAGTTGACGCCCTCGCGATGACAGGTGGCTCCCAGCGGGTACGGCACTCCAGGCCAGACGTCGAAAGACATTGAGGGCGCGACTGTAACGCCTCAGCCGCGGCTTGAGGGGCCTGTCACCTGAACGCCTCACCGGTCAGGCGCCCTGAGACGGGCCTTGGGACCGCGCGTGCTACCCAGGGGGCCATGCGCCGCTTCGTTCTCGTCCTCGCACTCGCCGCGACCACCGCTTCGGCGGCTGACACCTGGACCACGCCCTTCCTCGGGGTCCGCAAGCTGTACCGGACCAACGCGTCGCCGACCTGGCAGATCCACGCGCTCGAGATTCACCTCGATCAACCGGGGGTGCGCCTGCGCAGCAGCGCCAGCGGAGACCGGCGCCGCACCCCCTCTTCCTTCGCCCGGCTGGTGGGAGCGCAGCTGGCGGTGAACGGGGATTTCTTCAGCTACACCGACTACTCGACCTCGGGCCTGGCGGCGGGCAACGGCACCGCCTGGGCGGGCACCGCCGACGGCACCAACAGCACCTCCTTCGCCTTCGGCACCAACCGCGTCGAGCTGGCGGCGAAGTCGTCGGTCGTCACCTTCGACTCCAGCTGGATGCAGGGCGTGGTGTCGGGCCGGCCCGACCTGCTTCGCGGCGGCGCCGTCACCTCGAGCCAGCACACCACCACCTTCTGCACCGCCCGCCACCCGCGCACCGCGCTGGGCATGTCGCAGGACAACAAGATCCTCTACCTGGTGGTGGTCGACGGCCGCAGCACGCTCTCGGTCGGAATGACCTGCGCGGAGCTGGCCACCGTGATGAAGGGCCTGGGCGCGTACCACGCGGCCAACCTCGACGGCGGCGGCAGCACGGCGATGTACGTGGCGGGCCAGGGCGTGGTGAACCGCCCCTCTGACGGCACCGAGCGCGTGGTGGCCAACGCGCTGGCCGTGTTCGCGCCGGCCACCGGCAGCCAGGGCAGGCTCACCGGGCTCATCTACGAGGGCACCAACACCGCCGCGCGGCTCGCCAACGCCACCGTGCAGGTGACCGGGGGACCGCGCGTCGTCACCGACGCCGCCGGGGTGTACACGTTCGATCTTCCGCCCGGCTCGTGGACGGTGACCGCCTCGAAGTCGGGCTTCGTCACCCAGACGATCACTCGCACCGTCACCGCCGGCGCCACCATCTGGGGCTCGATGGGGCTCACGCGCGTCGCGGTTCCCCTCGACACCGATGGTGATGGCCTCACCGACACCGCCGACAACTGCCCGCTCGACGCGAACGCGAACCAGCGCGACACCGACGCCGATGGTGATGGCGACGCCTGCGATGGCGACGACGACGGCGATCAGGTGCCCGATGAAGACGACAACTGCCCGCTCCTGAGCAACGCCTCGCAGCTCGACGCGGATCGGGACGGCGTGGGCGACGCCTGCGACCCCTTCATCGGCCCCGTCGATGCCGGGGTGACGCCGCCGCCAGACGCAGGCACCGTCGAGCCCGAAGACGCGGGCGGGCTCGAGCCCGAGGACGCCGGCGTGTTCACCCCGGCAGACGCGGGCGAGCCGGAGCTCGACGCCGGGGTGTCGCAGGCCCCCGATGCGGGCGCCGTGGTGGTGCTGCCGGCCGAAGAGCCCGACCAGGTGAACCCCGTGGCGCGCGGCTGCACCGCCGCGCCGGGCGCGCTGCTGTGGGTCGCCCTGGCCCTGCTGCGGCGCCGGCTCAGCACAGCTCGATGAAGCGCCGGAGCAGCCGCTCCCCCCAGGGCGTCTCGCGCGCCACCGCTCTCGACCGATCCTCGGGGCGCGTCTCGGGCGCGTCGATGACGTAGCGAATCGAGGTGGCGTCCATCTCCGGGTGGAACTGC
>VFKJ01000947.1 GCA_009885595.1 Myxococcales bacterium
ATTGGCCCCTCACCCTGCCCTCTCCCCCGCGCAGGCCCCTTCAGGGCTTGAGGACCAGGGTGGTCACGCTCAGCGCGGGCATCGTGTACTTGAGCGCGTTGGCCTGGGTGAGCACCACGTCGGCGCCGCGGGTGGCCGTGGGGGTGGCCGAGGTGAGCTGGTAGACCTCGGCGCGGCTGAAGGCGGTGCTGGCCGAGAGGGTGAGCGCCGCCACCTTCGCGGTGGTCGCCTTGTTGATCACCACCAGCACCACCCGGTTGGGCGAGCTCGAGTCGACGCTGGCGTACACCGAGGTGTTGACCGCGTCGGTGTTGGTCGCCTGCACCGAGACGTCGCCGAAGCTGCCGCCCACGCCGTCGTAGCTGCGGAACATGGCGAAGGCCGCGGTGATGTACGAGACGTTGCCGCTCAGGGGCCACAGCGCCCCGGAGTGCACGCCCTCGCGCCCGAAGATGCCCAGCACGTCGGCCTGCGCGATGCCGCCTGAGATGTGGCTGCCGCCGCCGTAGTAGTACTCGGTGAAGGCGATGCCGGTGCCCGGGTAAGAGGCGGCGATCTTTCCCTTCATCGAGCTGATCAGCTCGATCGGCTGCCTGCCGTTGTACGAGGTGATCCAGCTGGTCTCCACGTAGGTCGGATCCCACAGCGAGCGCGGGGCCTGCATGCGGGCCGCGGCCACCGTGGAAGAGGTGTCCTCGCCGATCACCCGCACGCCGCCGCCGGTGGCCTCGGGGTACCAGTGCAGGTCGAGCACGTCGAGCAGCCGCTGGCCCTTCGAGGCAGAGGCCGTGCGCATGCCGTCGAGGAAGAAGGTGGTGAAGTCACGGCCGTTGGCGTCGGGCGCGTTCTGCAGGTTGACGAAGCCGTTGAAGCCGTAGCTCACGAAGCCGAAGACCTTGCTCTGCGGCGCGACCGTCTTGATGGCTGAGGAGAACGCGATGCTCTTGCTGAGCAGCTCGCTGTAGGTGATCGCGGCGGGGTGGATCGCCACGTGCGTGTCGGACCAGAGGTCGGGCTCGTTATCGAGCGAGTAGAAGAGCTCGCGGGTGGGATCCTGGTGGGCGGTGGGGAAGGTGTTCTCGAGGAAGGCGACGAACTCGTCCTGGTACACCTTTCCGTCGGTGAGGCTGGGCGGGGACGCGAAGGTCGAGCCCTTCACCGCGGTGCTGGGGAGGAAGCGCGAGCTGACGGGCTGGCCGAGCACGTTGGTGCCCAGCTTGTCGGCGGCCACCCACCCCAGGATGGGCACCGTCACCAGCGTCGAGCCACCCGCGGCGCGGGCGTTGGCCACGTGCAGGCGCACCGCCTCGCCCGGGGTGCTGCCGCCGCCGAGGTAGGAGTCGTTCTGGTAGTTGTAGTCGGAGCCCGCGTTCGACGCGTTGTTCTCCCAGTTGTAGGCGGTCCAGCGGTTGCCACCGAGGCGGTTCAGGGTGAGGTTCGGCTCCTGGGCCCAGGTGCGCCCGTTGAAGTTCTTGCCGTAGATGTACCGGCTGATGGGGTGCACCTGCTGGGTGGTGTTGACGGCGAAGGTGACGTCAGCCGTGCCGGGATCGGCGGGCGTGATGGTGCCGGCGTCGACCACCGGGGTGGTGCCCGCGTCGACGACCGTGGGCGTGCCCGCGTCGACGACCGTGGTGGTGCCCGCGTCGACGACCGTGGTGGTGCCCGCGTCGAG
>VFKJ01000073.1 GCA_009885595.1 Myxococcales bacterium
CATTTCGGCTGAGCACGGAAGGGCGTGGTGATGGCGGGTCTCGCTCCGTGCTCGCGCCGAGCAGGCCCCTCTGCGCGGGGAAGGATCCACACGGGACGAGGTGGAGGGCGTTCCGGATTGGCCCGGGAGCGAAGGGTTCGGACTCATGGATTTTGTTTACAAGTGCTGAGTTAGCGAGCGCGACTCGGCCGTATGGCCGCTCACCTGTCGAAGCCACGTCAAGCGCGTCAAATAATGTCGCGCGCCGCGGGGCCAGCGCGACACGTGCAGCGCGGCCACGCCAATTCACCTGCTGCGTTCCCCGAGGCTGTTGGCTTCTTCAGGGAGAGAGGGCTCCGCATTCACCCGCGGGCAGTCCCGCTGCGATCCACGCCTCGAGCACCTGCCGCTCGGCCGCGGTCGGCTGCCGCTCCATGGCGCGCGGAGGCATCGGGGAATCGGCGGTCGGCTGAATCCGCTGAGCGAGCGACTGCGTGAACTGCGGCTGGAGCAGATCCTCCCGCGTGAAGAAGTGCGGGGAATACGTCTGGCCGGTGTGGCACGACGCGCAGTTCGCCTGCAGCACCTCGCGCACGTCGCAGGGGAAGCCCGTGAGGGGCGCCGCCGTGGCGCTCGCGACCTGCGGCTCGTCGATCACCGCCGGAGTGACCGACCGCTCGACCTGCTGCTGCTCGGGACCACATGCGGCGAAGAACAGCGTCAACCAGAGGGCTCGGTTCATGCGCGCACCATGACCGCGGAACCATCATCAAGAGAATCGATATTCTCCGAACACCATTGTTCAGAATCTCAGAACACTCGCGACTGAGCTGCTCCCTCGACTCCGCTCGGGATGAACGGAGGCACGAAAAAAGGCGCCCGGTCTCCCGAGCGCCTTCGTGCTTCAGCGAGCCGTACGACTCAGCTGTTCGGCTTGGCGGTCGGCTGACCGGCCTGCTTCCAGCCCGCGATGCCCTCAGGCAGCACGGCGACGTTGGTGTACCCGTTCTCCATCGCGCGCTTGGCGGCCTGGTGCGACGCGCTGCACTTCTGGTTGGCGCAGTAGAAGACGAGCTTCGAGCTCTTGTCCGCGGGGAGCTCCTTCACGTCGTACTGCGAGCTCGAGGTGAGCAGCACCGCGCCGGGGATCACGCCCTGCTTGGTGCGGGTCTCCTGGCCGTTGGCGTCGACCGCGATGGCCTGCTTCGCCTTGGTCCAGGTGGCGACGTCCGCGACGGTGGCCTTCGTCGGCTCAGTCGCCTTGGCCTGGTGGTTCTCGCCTTCACAGGCAAACGCAGCGGCGGGAACGACGAGCGAGGTGGCGACGGCGAGCGAGAGGAGGATGCGCTTCATGGTGGGACTCCTGCGTTGGGTTTGGGGAACGAGGCGAAGTAATGCGGAAGTACTGGGTTCGCCGCAACCTTCTTATGAGGTCTCGTGGACGCGAGTTTCACTCAGTGATTACAGCGACTTGACCTACGGCGCCGAGACCAGCCGCGCGGTGAAGGTATTGAGCAAGGTCCAGCTGGGGCCGCTGACGCCTTCGATCACCAGGGTGGCGACCATGAAGACCAGCGCGGCGAGCACCAGCCCCGCGGGTGTCCACTTGAGCAGCGCCAGCAGATCGTCCGGCTTCCACGCCGCGCCGTCACGCAGCCCGCGCCGCTCCTGCACGCGGAACATCACGTAGCCGAACGGCACCAGCGCGCACATCCACGCGACGAAGTTGACCAGCGGCACCCCGTGGAACCAGCCCGGCAAGGTGTGGTGCCACACCCAGCAGCCGACCGCGGTCGCGATGGGATCGATCTGCAGGTCGAGCAAGGTGGCGAAGCTGCCTACCGCGATCGCCGAGAGCAGCGCCGAGCGACGCAGCCAGGGCAGCCGCTTGCGCAGGCCCCAGGTGATGAAGGTGGCCATCGACAGCACCACGCTCCAGCCGATCATGGTGGCGACCGGCGCGACGAAGGGCCTCACCATGGTGTCGGAGAGGTTCGTCTCGTGGAAGAAGCCCAGGATGATGCCGCCGTTCTCGAGCGCCGCGCCGTAGAGCAGGCCCACGCCGAAGAAGAGCGCGACGTGGGTGCGCTGGTGCCGCCAGAGGTGCCAGATCAGCAGCGCCGCCCAGCCGAAGTTCGACCACTCGTAGATGCGCAACAGCGCGTCGTGCGAGAGCGGGGACGGCGTGTGGAAGAAGAAGGTCAGCGCCGGCAGTCCGAACGCGAGTACGAGGCTGGTGAGCACCAGGCGCCGCGAGCCGGTGCCGTGGGTGAAGCGCACCACCTGGTAGATCACGAACACCAGCAACGGGAAGACGATGGTGTGCGCGAGGTCTGCGCGCGCGGGGCTGAAGTTGGTCAGCTCGGTGTTGAGCAGCAGCACGCCGTAGATGAAGAACATCCACGCGGGGAGATGCCGCCACAGCTCGTTGCGCGCCGCCTTGAAGGCCGTGCCCGGCGTGAGCGCTTCCGCGGGCAACGTGTTCTCCGAGGTGATCGGGTCCATCGAGGCGGGCAGCGTGTGCGTCCGTGGGGGTTGGCGTCAAGCCACCTCGCCGCCGGAATTTTCCTCTCTCTTGAGAATGATCTCGGTCACCTCGCCCCTCGGCCCGATGCGGAACGGAGGGCCCCAGTAGCCGGTGCCGTTGCTGGTGTACGTCGGCACGCCGTGGATGGTGGCGAAGCCGCCGATCACCGGCTGCTGCAGCAGCACGAACATCATGAAGGGGAAGATCTGCCCGCCGTGCGTGTGGCCCGACAGCATCAGCGAGACCTGCGCGTCCTTCGCGTGCTTCGCGAAGCGCGGCTGGTGCGCGAGGAGAATGCGGGGCACGCCCGCGGGCGCCTGCGCGAAGGCGAGATCGACCCGCGGTGCATGGGCATCGGAGAACCGCGCGCCCTCCACGTCGGTCACCCCGCCGATGACGAGCTTTCCATCGGCCACCACCCGGTGCTCGTTGTGCAGCACGGTGAAGCCGAGGTTGCGCCCCTCCGCCTCCCAGCTGGAGCCGCCGTGGTAGTACTCGTGATTTCCCGTCACGTAGAACACGCCGTGCTTACCGCGCAGCCCGCCGAGCGGCGCCACCTCGTCACGCAGCCGCGCCACCGAGCCGTCGATCAGGTCGCCGGTCACGGCCACCACGTCGGGTGAGAGCGCGTTGACCTGAAAGGTCACCCGCTTCGCGAAGGCGCGCGTGAGCGTCTCGCCGATGTGCACGTCGCTGATCTGCACGATGCGAAAGCCATCGAGCGAGGGATCGAGCCCGGGGATCTTCACCTCGATGCGCTTCGTCTGCGGGCGGCGAGAGACGTAGAAGCCCCACAGCAGCGCGGGGAAGACGATCGCCATCACCACCAGCGCGCGCGTCTGCGGCCACGACGCGTCCACCACCGTCACCTTCGAGGCGATGAAGAGCGCGAGATCGGACACCGCCGTCGTCACCAGCAGCAGCCCGAAGGCGCCCATCCACACGAAGCCCAGCCACTGGAAAATCTTCGCGATCGGGCGAGGGAAGAGCCGGCCGCCCAGGAAGCCCGCGAAGATCGAGCCGAAGAAGATCCACACCGCGATCCACCCGATCGTCGCGAAGGGCTCGGGCACCAGCGCATCACGAAGGAGCCGCGCCCCCAGGTACCAGTGCAGCCCGACGATCGCGCTGGTGAGGACCGACAAGAGCAGCAGTCCGCGCACGAACAGCAGCACGGGGATCTCTCTGAAGCTGGGTTGCTGCGCTTCCGCCGCCGGCTCGTCGCTCATGAAGACGCGGAAGCTAATGACTCGGCACCCTCACCGCCTCCCACCCCCACACTTCTTCGCAACCACGTGATTCGTCGTCGCGGGCGGCCCTTTTCTGGAGCAGCCCCGCTCCAGACCCACAGTGTAGGTGCTGTCAACAAAGCTACATCTAACCCATTGAAGAAACTAAGGAATCCCCTTCTCCGACAACCCCTGCAGAAGCCCTTGAAGGAGGAACTACCGTGCCCATCTCAGCCGCCCGCTCCGTCGCCACCAACCGCCTCACCAGCAGCACCCCCGAGCTTGGCCGGGGTGACTTCGGGGCGAGCGTCACCGAGGTGCAGCAGCTCCTCCAGCGGGCGGGCGTGCCGACGGGGCCTGTCGACGGCGACTTCGGGCCGATGACGGTGGCCGCGGTGCGCCGCTTCCAGAGCGCGCGGGGGTTGCCGGTCGACGGCGTGGTGGGACCGCGCACCTGGGCGGCGCTCAAGCAGGCGCCCACCTCTCCTTCTCCTGCGGGCGCGCCAGCCTCGCTGCGCAGCGGTGACCTCGGCGCCGACGTGGAGAAGCTGCAGCGAGAGCTCACCCGCCACGGCTTCGATCCCAACGGCATCGACGGCAGCTTCGGGCCGGGCACGCGCGCGGCGGTGGTGAAGTTTCAGCGCGCGAAGGGCCTCGAGGCCGACGGCGTGGTGGGCGCCGGCACCTGGCGGGCCCTGAGCGGCGCGGTGGTCGCGCCCCCGCCGCCTCCTTCCGGCGGCGATCTCCGCGCCCGGGTGCTCGAGGCCGCGCGCGCCGAGATCGGCACCACCGAGTCAGGCACCAACCGCGGCGAGGCGCTCAAGTACCCGCAGCACTTCGGCCGCGGCGCCGAGGCGTGGTGCGCCGACTTCGTCAGCTACGTGAGCCAGCAGTCCGGCGGGGACATGAACGATCCCTACTGCCCCAGCGTGGTCAACGAGCTGAAGGCCAGCGGCAGCTGGAAGGGCAAGTCGAACCCCCAGCCCGGCGACCTGGTGCTCTTCGATTGGGACGGTGATCGCCAGGCCGATCACATCGGCATCGTGGAGAAGGTGAACGGCGACGGCAGCATCAGCACCATCGAGGGCAACACGGAGAACCCGCAGACGGGCCGCGAAGGCGTGTGGCGCCGCACCCGCTCGCTGAGCACCGTGCTGGGCTTCGGCGCGCCTTACTGAGGGCTGAACACCAGGAAGAACTGCTCGGGCAGCAAGGCGTGCGTCTGCGAGAGGGTGTAGCCGGCCTGCTCGAGCTCGGCTTCGACCTCATCTGCGGGCACCTTCTCGGCCGCCTCCGGGCCCATCTTCGAGGCGCGGGTGAAGTCGATGATGGCGAGGCGGCCGCCGGGCTTGAGCGAGGTCTTCAGCTTGGTGAAGTACGCCGGGCGCGCCTCGATGTGATGGTAGGTGTTCACCATCAAGATGAGGTCGACCGGCTCGGGGATCTTCGCGTCGGCGAACTCCGCCAGGTGTGAGCTCAGGTTGGTGAGCTGCTCCGCGTCGGCGCGCTTGTTCAGGTAGTCGACCATCGAGCTCTCGACGTCGACGCCGTACACGCGGCCCTGGGGCAACGCCTTCGCGAAGCGCACCGGGAAGTAGCCGGTGGCCGAGCCGATGTCGGCGACCTTCGCGGTGGGCGGCAGCGCGAGCGCGGCGATCACCTCGGCGGGCTTCTGCCAGGCGTCCCGCTTCGGGTCTTCGAAGCGCGCGGCCCAGGCGTCGGCGTCGTCGAACCGGTGCGGCAGGTGGCCGTTGGCGTCGTGCTGGTCGTGTTTGCAGGACAGCAAGAGGAGCGAGGCGAAGAGGAGGATGCGCATGGCAGCGGCGTATCTAACGCAGCCGTGCGAGGGTTGGCTCATGAGTCTCTTCCGTGAGTGCGCGAGCCTGTTCGTCGTGGGCTTTCCGGGCCTCGCTCCCGATGCCGAGGTGCTCCGGCTCATCGATGATGGGGTGGGCGGCGTCATCCTCTTCAAGCGCAACGTCGACTCGCCCGCGCAGGTGGCCGAGCTGGTGCGCGCGCTCAAGACGCACGCGGGCCGTCCGTTGTTGGCGGCGGTGGATCAAGAGGGAGGCCGGGTCGCCCGGCTGCGGGGGGCGCCCTTCACCGCGCTGCCGCCCATGCGGCAGCTGGGGCTCACCGGGGACGCGGCGCTGGTGGAGCGGGCCGGCCGGCTGCTCGCCCACGAGGTCCGCGCGCTGGGCTTCGACGTCGACTTCGCGCCGGTGCTCGACGTCGACACCAACCCGGCGAACCCGGTCATCGGCGATCGATCGTTTCATCGCGACCCGGCCGAGGTGGCGCGGCTGGGGGTGGCGCTCGCGCGCGGCCTGGAGGCGGGCGGCGTGGCCTCGTGCGCGAAGCACTTCCCCGGGCACGGGGACACCGCGAAGGACTCGCACCTCGATCTTCCCTCGCTCCCGCACGGGCTGGCTCGGCTGCGCCAGGTCGAGCTGCTGCCGTTTGCCGCGTACGCGAAGGCGGGGCTCGCGTCGGTGATGACCGCGCACGTGATCTTCGACGCGCTCGATCCCGGGGTGCCGGCGACGATGAGCACGCGCGTGATGGAAGGACTGTTGCGCAAGGAACTGGGCTTCCAGGGAGTGGTGGTCAGCGACGATCTCGAGATGAAGGCGATCGCGGATCACTTCTCCGTGGAGCGCGCGGTGGTCGAGGGGGTGAAGGCGGGGGTCGATTGTTTCCTCGTGTGTCACCACGCAGCAGTGCAGCGCGCGGCCATCGAGGCGCTGGTGAAGGCGGTGGAGTCTGGCGAGGTGAAGCGCGAGCGGCTGCAGGAGGCGCGTGCCCGGCTCGACGCGCTGACCCGCCGCTTCGTGCACGGCGCCGAAGATCTGCTGAACACCCTGGGCACGCCTGCGCACGAGGCGCTGCGCGAAGGGCTGAGCGCGGACTCCTTCAGCGGTCGCGATCCCACCGAGGTGCTCCCTCTCCCTGCGCCAGCGGGGAGAGGGTCGGGGTGAGGGGCGACCGATGACCCGCATCTCCCCGCGCTTCCGGCTGGCCCTCGCCCTCAAGGCGCTGCTGCTGCTCTCCCTGGCGGCGCTCTTCGTCTTCCTCGCGTGGCAGTCCTGGACCAAGTGGCACTGGGCGCTCCCCGCGCGGCTGAGCGGCGCTGTGTTGCTGGGCATCGCGGCTGTTTCGGTGGCGTGGGCCGCGAGCCTGGGAGCAGCCGACGTGGTGCTCGGCCAGGCGCTGGTGGCGAACGGCGCGAAGCCGCTCAAGTCGCGGCGCTCGGGCTACTCGCTGCGGCTGCCCGGCGGCCGCTTCGTGGAGTACGTGCTCTACAACCCGTGGCCTGCCTTGGAGCCCGACACGACCTACACGGTGGTCTACGGCCGCTTCTCCGGAGTGCTGGTCGCGCCGCCGCAGCCTGAGAACGCTCCCTGAGCATTCAGCCTCGAGGAACGTGGTCGGGGAAGATTCAGAGCGGTGCTCGCCCCGGAGAGGCCCTCGAGCTTCGGGGCGAGGACGCTCGAGGACCTCGTTCGCTTCCACCAGGTCACCGGGGCACCTCTCAACCAACGTAATCCGGTGATTACGTTGTCCGCTGCGCTCAGAAAACGTAATCACCGGATTACGTTGTCGACGGCGGGTCCCCGGGGGGCGCGCCCGACCGACTGAGTCCATCACGAAGCGATGTGACCGAGTCACCCGGAGCTGGTGGCTCGAGGGGCCTGTCCGTGACGAGCACAAACAACCCCTGAGTCGACTGCGCACCTCTGAGGCCTCTTCGTTCACTCGCCCAGGTACGCCTTGCGGATGTCCTCGCTGGCGAGCAGCGCCTTCCCCGTGCCCTCCATCACCACCTCGCCCGTCTCCAGCACGTACGCCCACTGCGCGAGGCCGAGCGCGAGGTGCGCGTTCTGCTCCACCAGGAGAATCGAGGTCCCGGTGGCGTTCACGTCGCGCAGGATGCGGAAGATGGTCTGCGTCACCTGCGGCGCGAGCCCCAGCGACGGCTCGTCGAGCAGCAGCAGCGTGGGGCGCGACATCAACGCGCGCGCGATGGCCAGCATCTGCTGCTCCCCGCCCGAGAGCGTGCCGGCCATCTGGGCCTTGCGCTCTTCCAGGATGGGGAAGTACCCGAACGCCTTCTTCAGATCGTCCGCGATGCCGCTCTCGTCGCGGCGCAGGTACGCACCCAGGTCGAGGTTCTCCTTCACCGTGAGGTTGGGGAACACCCCGCGGCCTTCGGGCGCGTGGGCCATGCCGCGCGGCACCAGCTGGTGCGACTTGAGACCGGTGACGTTCTGCCCGCGCAGGGTGATGGTGCCGGCGTGCGGCTTGAGCATCCCCGAGATGGCGCGCAGCGTGCTCGTCTTGCCCGCGCCGTTCGCGCCGATCAGCGCCACCGCCTCGCCCTTGCCCACGGACAGCGCGATGCCCTTGAGCGCCTTGATGGCGCCGTAGCTGACCTCGAGTTGTTTCACGTCGAGCAGGTTCTCGAGCGGGGCGCGTTCGCCCAGGCGCGTCCTGAGCGAAGTCGAAGGATCAGGCATGCGCGGGCGCCTCCCCGAGGTAGGCCTCGACGACCTTCGGATCGGTCCTCACCGCCGCCGGCTCGCCCCTCGCGATGGTCTCGCCGTGATCGAGCACGGTGAGGTGCTCGCAGATGCCCATCACCAGCTTCATGTCGTGCTCGATGACGAGGATGCCGAGCTCGAAGCGCGTGCGCAGCTCGCGGATGAGGACCATCAGGTCGGCCTTCTCGCGCGTGTTCATTCCCGCGGCGGGCTCGTCGAGCAGCAGCACCTTGGGCCGCGTGCCGAGCGCACGGGCGATCTCCAGCCGGCGCTGCTCCCCGTACGGCAGGTTGCGCGCCAGCTCGTCGACGCGGTGCGAGAGGCCCATCACCTCGAGCAGCTCCCGCGCGCGCCTCTCGATGCCCTCCTCTTCCCGCAGAAAGCCGTTGGTGCGCAGCAGCGCTCTCCACCAGTCGCGGTAGTTGTCGATCGCATCGAGCGCGGAGCCGACCGCGCGGCCCGGATAGGGCCCCCGGCACAGCGCCTCGACCCTGGTGCGTTCGAACAGCGGGGTGCGCTCGGGGAGCACCGCGATGCGCACGTTGTCGAGCGCGGTGAGCTCCTTGAAGAGGCGAATGTTCTGGAAGGTGCGCGCCAGGCCCAGGCGGTTGATCTGATGCGGGCGGCGGCCATTGACCTTCTGGCCGCACACGAACACCTCGCCCTCGCTGGGCAGGTAGACGCCGGTGAGCACGTTGAAGGCGGTGGTCTTGCCGGCGCCGTTGGGGCCGATCAGGCCCTTCAAGTCGCCCTTGCGGATCTCCAGCTCGAACTCGGAGAGCGCCTTCAAGCCCCCGAAGCGGATGGAGACCTTTTTCGCGTGGAGCAGCGCGTCGCTCACGTGGGCTTCTTCCTCTTGAAGAGATCCCACGCCTCGTGCGTGCCGAAGAGGCCCTGCGGGCGGGTGAGCATCATCACCACCAGCAAGAGGCCGAAGATGGGCTTGCGCAGCTGATCGATGCTCTGTGCCAGCGCGGCGTTGCTGCCGCCGACGGTGATGAAGACGGCGCGCATCGCCTCGGGCAGCAGCGTGAGCACGACCGCCGCCACCACCGCGCCCGTGGTGCTGCCCAGGCCGCCGGCGACGATCATCACCACGATCTCCATCGACTTCACGAAGCTGAAGCTGTCACCCGGCGTGATGATGCTCTGAAAGTGCGCGAACAGGCCGCCCGCCACGCCCGCGAAGAAGCTCGAGACCACGAAGGCGCGCACCTTGTACGAGGTGGTGTCGACGCCCATCGCCTCAGCGGCGACCTCGTCTTCGCGAATGGCCACCAGGTTGCGGCCGTGCGGTGAAGCGAGCAGCCGGCGCGCGAAGAGGATGACCACGAAGACGGCGAACCAGACGGAGAAGAAGGTGGTGTGCTGCGGAGTGTCCGAGAGGCCGAGCGCGCCGCCCAGCGTGGGGCTGTTGCGCACCACCACCAGGATGATCTCGCCGAAGCCCAAGGTGACGATCGCGAGGTAGTCGCCGCGCAGCCGCAGGCTGGGCAGGCCGACGATGAAGCCGCACAGGCCCGCGAGCGAGCCGCCGATGGCGAGGGAGAGGAAGAAGAAGAGCTGGCGGCCCACGCCGGCGGGGAGGAAGCCGAGCAGCTGGTATTGATCGAGCTGCTGCGAGACGAGCGCCGAGCTGAAGGCGCCCACCGCCATGAAGCCCGCGTGCCCGATGCTGAACTGCCCCGTCATGCCGTTGATGACGTTGAGGCTGACCGCCAGCACCACGTTCACGCCGACCAGCAGCGAGAGGTAGACGAAGTACTCGCTGCTGGCCGTAGCGGCCTGGAGAAACGCGAGCACCGCGATGGCGATGGCGACCGGGGCGAGGGACTTCACGGAAGCGCCGCTCCTACACTGACGGTGCGCGCGCCTCAATGAACACTGTCTCCCTCTCCCCCGCGGGGGAGAGGGTCGGGGAGAGGGCTTACAGCTGGCCCTTCTGCGCCAGCACCCAGAGGGTGGCGGCGACGTCGGCGTTGCAGTCGTAGGTGCGCTGCGCGTCGCTGGCGGTCGCCCAGCTCGAGCCGCCCTTCTCGATCTTCCCGTTCTCGAAGGTGGCCTGGGTGCTGCCGCCGACCTCCACGTACCACTTGGACCCGCGCTTGACGGCCTTGCCCTTGGTGGACCCGCCCTTCTCGATCACGATCTCGCTCGAGGATTCCTTGTACGTGTACTGGGTCGAGCCGCCCTTCTCGACCCGGCCGCTGTTGCACTTGTAGTCGGCGGCGAAGGCGGGGAGCGCGGCGAGCACGGCGAGGGCGAGGAACTTGCGGAGCATGGGTGGTCCTTTGAGTGGGAAGTGACTTCGGCAGGACCCGCGGGGTGGTTGTCGCGTGCAGAAAGAAAAATACCGCAAGCCCTCTCCCCGACCTCCTGAGCGAAGTCGAAGGGTGCCCCGCGGGGGAGAGGGAGTAATCAGTCAGCCCGTGGGCATCTTCGATGGCGTGCAGCGGTGGCAGCGGCGGCGAAAAGCAAAGGCGCTGCTGGAAGCAGGGAACGTCGAGGCTGCGCGCGAGGCGATCGGCAACGACTCGGCGCTGAGGCAGGAGCTCGCCGAGGCCCTGCTCGACGCAGGCAGGCTCGATCTGGGGCAGGCCCTGCTCGGTCACCGGGGTGGGTCCACGCTCGAGGCGCTGTTGCAGCAAACCCCCGCGGATCCCGAGCTCGATCGCCTGCTCGCCGAGGCGCGGGCCAAAGAGCTGCCGCAGGCGCCGCGAGTGCTGGAGCTGGCGAGGACGTTGCTGGAACGCGGGCAGAAGGAACCGGCGCTCGCGCTGCTGGAACGCGCGGGGCAGTCGACCCGCGACTGGGAGATCATCCGCGCGGGCATCGAGGCCTGCACCGAAGCGAAGCAGTGGGAGCGCGCGTGGCACCTGGTGGAAGCGGGCCTGGGCACGATCAAGCAGCGGCGCGGAACGCCCGAGCACGAGTTCCTGCTGCGTGCGCACCGGCTCGCGCTGGGTGAGCTCGAGGGCGAGGAGGCGGTGACGATCGATCTCCTCATGCGCGGCGAGCTCGATCTCTTCTCGTCGAACAATCACGTGGTGCTGGCCAGGGCGCTCATGAGCAGCGGCCCTGCGCTCGCGTCTCGGCTCAGCCTCGTCTCTGCACCCCAGGAGCTCCGGGAAGGCGAAGAGCGCATCCGCAACGATCGCAAGAACGCCATCGGGCTGATGCAGGTCGGCTCTGCCCGGCTGCGCCTGGGCGAGCTCGAGGAAGCGGCAGAGGCGTTCACAGGCGGGCGCGACGTGGCACCGCGGCACTTCGCGCTCGTCGCGGGCCTCGGTGCGGCTCGCGCGCTCATCAGCCAGGGGGCGATCGCCCGCGTTCGTTCGCTGCCGGACATCGGGGTGATCGAGCGGCTGGGGTCGCTGCTGCCCGAGCTCGAGCAGCTCACCATGCTCGAGCTGCGCGTGGTGCAGGCCAGCGTGAGGCCGCTCGCGCAGTGGTTGCCCAGGGTGGACGGCCGTCTTCGCATCGTGCCGCTCGACGTGCGCGTGACGGATCTTCCCGAGTTCAAGGACGTCGATCCCGGCGCGCTTCACGGGCTCGCGGGTGACGGGCTGGGCTGCGTGCGCGTGGAGACCTTGTTCGACACCACCACCTGGCCGCTCGCGCATGAGCTCGCCCATCTGGTGTTCCCGGTGTTGCCTGAAAAGCTGAGGGCGCAGCTGCAGCAGGCAGCAGGCGCTCGAGACGTGAACGAGTTCTTCGCGCTCACCTACGCGCGCTGGCTCGGTCATCGGTATGGATTTGACCCTTCTGCCGACGACTTGGCCGCGCTCGAGGGCGTGGTCCCGTAATTCGCCTCGTCGGTTTGCCATTTGTCAGAGGCGCGAGCAGCCGCACCCAGAGCGCGAGGGCACCAAGTCTGATCAGACATCCACTGCAAGCAGCGACGCGCGAAGTAGGTTCGCCTCATGAAGCTGACCATCCTGGCGTACGGAACGCGCGGTGACGTACAGCCCTTCGTTGCGCTCGCGCACGGACTCCAGGAGGCCGGTCACCAGGTGACCCTGGCGGCACCGACCAACTTCGGGAACTG
Organism: Myxococcales bacterium; assembly: GCA_009885595.1. Classification (GTDB taxonomy): domain Bacteria; phylum Myxococcota; class Myxococcia; order Myxococcales; family Myxococcaceae; genus Archangium_A. Next base: position 12,325 of record VFKJ01000073.1, read on the forward strand.
GGTGACGGGCTTCGGGGTGAAGTTCGCGCCGCTCCACGGCGACGCGCAGGCGATCCTGGAATCCGAGCAGGGCCAGCAGTGGCTCGCTTCGGGTGACGTGATGAAGTTCTTCCGCCAACTGGGGAAGCTCACCCACGACATGCGTTACGAGCTGCAGGCAGATGCCTTGGCGGCCTGCCAGGGAGCCGACGCCATCCTC
>VFKJ01001244.1 GCA_009885595.1 Myxococcales bacterium
GCACCCCGGCCTGGCGGCGCGCATGCGGGAGAAGATGAAGGTGTACGCCTGACTCTCTTCGGAACGTGCACCGCGGTGTCAGCGCCCTTTCGCTGCGTCCTCGAGGCTGCTTCTCCCGCGGCCTGCGAATGGTTGACCAGAGACAAGATCGACGGGGTCTTCCTCACCCACCTGCATGCGGCTGGGTCATCAGCACTGAGCGGCTCTGGGTGAAGTAGGGTCGGGAAGCCATGCTCGGCAGTCGTCGGTTCCCCCGATACCCCGTCAATCTGCGGCTGCGTCTCCAGCTCCCCAACGGCGAGCTGGAGACCACCACCGACGAGATCTCTCTGGCCGGCTTCAGCGCGCCCTGCTCGGACCTCCCCGAGGTGGGCACGAGCTTCGGCTTCGTGGTGCACCTGCCCGACGGCACCCTGGTCACCGGCACCGCCTGCGCCATGCGTCTGCCGTCAGCGGGCGCGACGGGCTCGGCGGGGTTCTCCTGCGAGTTCGCTGCGGCGCAGCAGCCGCTGTGGGAAGCCTTCGTGCAGCAGGAGCAGGGCAGCGGCGGCCTCTGGCGCATGCTCGGCCGCTACGCGAGCGCGGGCGGAGGGCAGGAGCGCTCGCTGCTCGAGAAGGGGCCGCTGGGCGTCCTCTTCCGGGCAGAGGCGCCCGAGGGCCACGGCGTGGTGCGGCTGCACATGGTGGGCGAGAACGGCGAGGCCTACCGCATCGCCTTCGAGAAGCACCCGAGCGAGAAACCCGAAGTGTCCGCCTTCGCGAACGCGGAACCGAAGGTGCAGGAGTTCGCCAAACGCGCCGTCACCCGGGTGTTGCACCACGAGGTGTTTCTCAAGCGCGCGCCCCACGCGGCCCTCGAGTCGCTGCGCCTGGTGGAGATGGCCAAGGGCGGGTACGGCTACATCCTGCAGCAGCCGGGCGGAAAGCTCGGCCTGATGGGGCTGCACGGCAGCGAGCTCGTCGCCATCGAGGTCGACGGCAAGAGCGTCTTTCCGTTCTTCGATCAAGGCGAGCTCGATCGCATCGCCGGTGACACCTTCCGCGTGTCGGCGATGCCGCCCGTCAGCGAGCCTGCCTCGGTGCCCGTGCTCAAGGAGGAGCGCTTCTCGGAAAAGTACGTGCACAAGAAGGTCGACAGCCAGCTGCGCATCAGCTGCACGCCCAGTCAGCTGAGCGAGGCGATGGACGCCAGCCAGCGGGTGCAGACGCGCACGTACGGGCCGCGCACGCTGCGACTGTTTCCAGATCTCTGGCTCGAGGTGCAGCGGGCGTCGTGGTCGAGCGCCGCGCGCGGGTTCGCGGTGGAAGATGGCGACGCGCTGTGCGTGTTCGTGCTCGTCGGACCCGACGCCCCGAAGGTGATCCGGCTCGAGACTGGCGACATCGTGTTCATTCTGCGTGAGGGTTGAGCCATGGGTCGGTGGCTGGGCGTGGTGTTGCTGTTCGCGGCTTGCGCGGCCCCGGACGCCGGGGTGGAGATCCGCGGGCGCTCGTTCGGCGTCGTCGCCCAGGGCCGCACGCACCAGGCGGAGCTCGAGCTGTGGAACAAGGGGCTGCAGCCCGCGAAGCTGCTGCGCGTCGAGCGGCGCTCCGGCCCTGACGTCTTCACGGTGACCCCGGGACCAGTCGAGCTGGCCATTGGCGCGCGCGCGACCTGGCGGGTGAGCTTCGAGCCCTCGTCGCCCGGGCTCGCGCAGGCGCGGTTCGCGGCGGTGTTCGACACCGGCGTCGCGGAGTTCACCCTGCGCGGCCGCGCCGCGCTCCCCTGCGTGACCCCGGAGACGTTCGACGTGGGCGACGCGCGGGTGGGCGACTCGGTGTCGCGCACGTTCACCGTCAGCAACCCCCTCGACGAGCCCGGCGAGGTCTTCCTCGCGGCGCCCTCAGCGCCCTTCTCGGTGGAGCCGGCGGGAACGCTGCGGCTCGAAGCGGGCGCCTCGCGCGAAGTGACGGTGCGGTTTTCTCCCAGCGTCGCAGGCACGAAGGCGGCGGCGTGGGTGGTGAGGCCCTTTGCTGACTGCACGGACGCGGTGATGACGCTCACCGGGCGCGCGCTCGAGGCCAAGGCGAGCTTCGTCCCGGGCAGGCTCGACTTCGGCACGCTGCCCGCGGGGACCTCGCGTTCGCTGAACGTCGAGCTGCGCAATCACACCCGGGCCGCGCTCACGGTGAGCTCGATGCGCTTCACCAGCCCCGCCTTCCGAAGTTCGACGCCGCTGCCGCTGGTGCTCCCCGCGGAAGGCGCAGCTGCCCTCGAGCTCGAGGCCACCGCGCCCGGCGCGCTGCCCTTCGATGGCGTGTTGACGGTGACGCTGGACGCAGCCGGTCAACGTGAGCTGAGCCTTCCGCTGCTCGTCAACCGCGCGGCGCCCTGCGTGGCGAGTTCCCGCGCGCGCGTCGATTTTCCGGGCGTGGAGGTGACCTGCCGCGGCCGCGACGAGCGGGTCCGGCTCACCAACGACTGCCCGCATGAAGTGGGGCTGGGCGAGGTGCGCCTCTCTCCGGGCTTTGCGTTGATCTCCAGTCCACCACCCGCGCGGCTCGCTCCGGGCGAAGCGGTGGAGCTGGCGGTCAGCTCCGCGCCCGTCGGCGAGGGCGCCGGCGAAGGGACGCTGGACGTTCCGGTGGATGTGCTCGACGGCACGCAGGTGGTGAGCGTTCCGCTCGAGGGCGTGGGCAACCCCGCGGTGGTGCTCACCGAGTCGCAGACTGTCTCGCTCCTGCCGTGGATGCTGGACGTGGTGATGGTGATCGACGACTCCCCGGCGATGCTGCCGATGGCGGCCTCGGTGCAGCACAACCTGGAGACCTTCGCGCAGTATCTGACCTCGAACCTGCTGGACGTCCGCGTGGCCGTGATGAGCACGTCGACGGCGCCAGGCGAGCTGGGCACACTGCGGCGCGCGGCCGACGGCTCGAACTTCCTCACCAACCCCACGCCGTCAGCGCTGGCGACCCTGGGGGCGGTGCGCGGACTCTCGACCGCGCGCTCCTCCTGCCTGGAGCCATTGCTGGCCGCCTTCACGGCGCGCGACCCCGCCGAGCTCGGCGGGCTCCTGCGTCCCGGAGTGGGGCTCTTCGTCATCTGCGTCACCAACGGCCCTGACGGGCTCGAGCTCGCACCGATGCCGGTGATCTCCTCGCTCGTCTCGAAACTCCCCCGGCCGTATTTCTTCGGGTTGGTCGCCCGCCTCAGCAACCTCACGCCCGCCTTCGACTGCGGTGGTGAAGTGGAACACGGCCCGCTCCGCGCCTTCGTCGAGCAGAACAACGGTGTTCGGGAGGAGATCTGCACTCCGGACTGGGCGCGCTCGCTCGAGAGCGTCGGACGGGTCTCCTTTGGTTGGGGCTCGCTGTTCTACCTGCAGCGACGACCTGACTTCACCCGGGGCCCACTGCGGATGTGGGTGGACGATCTCGAGGTGCCCGCCGAAGAACCGTCGTTCCCCGGAAGCCGCCTCTGGGACTACCGGGGAGAACAGAACGCGGTGAGCTTCCAGCCGATCTACAGCCCTGCACCGGGGAGCACCGTTCGCGCGCAGTACACGCCGGAATGCGCGCGGTGACGATCAGGCGATCAGATCCATCAGCTCGGTGCGCCGCAGCGCGCGCCAGGTGGTGAGCAGCCCCAGCGCGAGCGGGTAGACCACCGCCAACGCCAGGGCGAAGGAAGGGCCCAGCGAGTTGGCCAGCCAGAAGCCCACCGGCCCCAGCACCGAGAGCTCAGGGTCCACGCTGGCCAGAATGCCCACGCGCGCCGCCTCGCTCGGGTTGAGGGCGGCCAGCGCGAACACCACCTGCGGCGGCAACGACGTCCGCAAGAGCGCGGTGATCAGCAGCACGTCGTGCAGCGCCGCGGTGGTGACGAACACCAGCAGCGCCCACACCATCGCGCGCTCGGCGCTCTTCGCCACCGCCGAGATGTAGAGCCCCACGCCCACGAACGCGAACACCAGCGCAGTGCACACCGCGAGGCTCTTGAACCCGATGAAGGCGAGGCCCGGCTCGGGCTCGATGAAGGCGGCGGCCACGAAGCAGCCCACCAGCAACACCAGCAGCGGCCCCACCAGCACCAGCAACCGCGAGGTGAGCAGCGCGAGGAACCAGGTCGAGCGCCGCACGGGCTGGGCCAGCATCAGCTCGCAGAAGCCGCTGGTGCGCGCGTGCACCACCGCCGAGTGGGTGCCGATGAGCACCACCAGGGGGAAGATCACCAGCACCGCGTTGGCGAGGTTCAAGAGCACCCGCGAGAGCCCGGTGAAGCCGAGCACGGTGGACTCGCGCAGCCCCAGCCACACGAAGGCGATGGCGAGGCCCACGTAGAGCATCGAGGCGAAGGCCACCCAGCGCGAGCGCAGCGCGTCGGACAGCTCGAGTCGAAGGAAGGCGCCAAAGGGACTCATGGGTTCCTCTCGGGGAGAGGGGCTTGCGCCTTGTTGCGCACCGCGGCCCGCACCTCGTCGTACGTGATCGTGCCCTGCGCATCGGGCAAGAACCCGAAGTCCATCGGGGTCACCTTGCCGCCGCTGAACTTCGTGGCCGCGGGATCCACCCAGCCCTCACCCGAAGGGGTGCGCACCCAGCGCGCCTTCACCTGCCGCTGCTCGCGATCCTCCCAGGCCACCATGCAGCCGAGATCGTCGAAGAAGCGCCGCTTGCCGTCGGTGGTGAGCAGCTGCGAGGCCGGCGCCTTCTCGCTCACCAACATCGCGCAGTGGGCACACTGCTGCTTGCCCCAGATGGGCTCCTCGGGGCCCGGCGCGCGCTCGGTGCACCCCACCAGCAACGACATCAGCAGCGCTGCTCTCATGGGCTCACCGCCCGCAGGGGAACCACCTTCGCCTGCTCGTGCAGCGAATCGGAGTCCTGCAGCGAGAGGTCGAGCAGCCGCGGGCCCCACTGCGCCACCAGCCGGCTCACCACCTCGACCTTGTCCACCTCGGAGAACTCACCGTGGAAGCGCGTCGGCCCGCGGGTCTGGAAGCCGCGCGCGAGGAGCGCCGCAACGTCGTCCGGCGACGGCGGCTCGCGGAAGGTGAGGTCGACCCGGAAGCCGCGCATGCGCGCCAGCGTCTGGGAGAGCGAGGCGTCCGACACCACCCGGCCCTCGTCGAGCTGAATCACCCGCTCCACCAGGTGCTGCACCTCGTCCACCCGGTGACTGCACAACACCAGGATCGAGCTGGTCGGCCGCGCCAGCACCTCGTCGAAGAACACCCGCCGCGCCGCGGGATCGAGGTTGGCGGTGGGCTCATCACACACCAGCACCGGCGCCTCTGCCGTCAAGGCGAGGGCCGCAAGGAGCTTCTGCTTCATGCCGCCCGAGAGATCTCGCACCCGGGTGCGCGCGATCACCTCGAGGTCGAGGCCCAGCTTCGCCGCGCGCGCGGCCACCGCGGCCGGGTTGCGATTTCGCAGCACGCAGAACGCCCGCACCAGCTCGGCCACCGGCGCGTCGAGCGGCGGCGCGATCTGCGGCATCGACGACAGGCTGCGCAGCGCCACCTCAGGCTCCTTCGCCACGTCAGAGCCGAAGATCGTGATCCGGCCTTCGACGCGGAGCAGCCCACACATCGCCCGCAGCAGGGTGGTCTTGCCCGAGCCGTTGGTGCCCACCAGGGCCACCCGCGAGCCGGGGGGCAGCTCGAGCGAGACCGCGTCGAGGGCCTGCACCGCGCCGAAGCTCTTGCTGACGTTCTGAATGGAGATCACTTGGGCAACTCCCGGTGGGGACGCACGGCGGGCACCTTGTCCTCGAGCAGCAGGCGGCTGGCGAAGTAGGGCAGGGCGGTGGCCACCGCGTCGTAGAGCCCGAAGGCCGCGGTGCCGTGGAAGAACTTGAGGTCGGGGTGCGCGTCGCTCAGATCGCTGGACGCCTGCTTGATCTGAAAGGCCACGTCGCCCACCCCGTCGCGGTCGAGATCGTACCCGGCGTAGGCCGCCCAGTAGTTGCCCTGGAAGTCGATGCCCATGGCGTCGCCGTTGCCGTCCACCTCCACCAGCACGTCGTTCGAGAGGAAGTCGTTCTTGTAGAACTTCGCCCCCCGCTCGCTCGAATGGGTCCGCAGCGCCACCCCGTTGAGCGCCAGGGTGTTGCCGTCGAAGAGCACCGGCTGGTTCGGATCGCGCGGGGTGTAGTCGAGGTAGCAGCCGATGGTGTTCGACACGATGGCGTTGCGGCGCAGGGTGACGGCGTCCGCTTCCTTGAAGCCGATGCCCATGCCCGCCGGCCCGCGCGCGCCCGAGAGCTCGTTGTCCTCGGCCAGCACCCGCGTCGAGTACATGACGAAGATGCCCACGGTGTTTCCCCGCAGCACGCTGCGCCGCACGGTGGAGTCGTGGGCGTACATGAAGTGGGTGCCGTAGCGCCCGCCGGTGATGCGGTTGTCTTCCAGGGTGACGTGGCGCGAGTACCAGACCACCACGTCCCTCATGCCGTGCACCCAGACGCGGTGCACCGACGAGCCGTGCGCTTCCCACAGCTTCACCGCGTCGCCGCGCTGGTTCTCCTCCAGGCCGGGGCGGCCGCTGATCTCCGCGTCCTCCAGCCGGCAGGCGTGGCACTGCTCGTAGGCGATGCCGTAGAGGGTGTCGCGCACGCTCACCCGCCGCACCACCGCCCGCTCGCCGGTCACCTTGAGGGCGCCGTCTTCGAACGAGGTGCGGATGCCGGACTTCTGGAAGGTGAGATCTTCCACCAGCAGGTCGTCGCCGTGCAGCTTGAGCACCGTGCCCTTCCCGGTGCCCTCCAGCACGGCCTGCTCGCAGCCGTGAAGGGCCAGCCCTCCACCGGTGCCCAGGGCCGCGCTGGGCTGGGCGCCTTTGGCGGTGCCGGCGCGCCGGGCCTCGAAGTCACCCACCACCAGGCCTGCGATCCAGATGTCCTTCGCGTCACCCGCCAGCAGGGCGCGCAGCTGCTCCGCGTCCCTGGCCACCACCGCGTCCATCGGGCAGGGGCGATCGACCGGCCCGGCCGCGGAGAGCACGACGAGGGCCAGGAACGCGAGCACGACTCATTTCTCCGTGCTCTTCAGGTAGGAGAGGAGGAAGGGCAGCTCGGCCTTCGGGTCGACGTTCTGGTTGGGCATCGGCACGAAGTATTCGCCCAGCAGCTTCTTGGCGAGGTCGTCTTCCTTCACCATCACGTCGGGGCGGAGGATCATGCTCTTGAGCCACTTCTCGTCGCGGCGCGCGGTGACGCCCTTCAGGTCGGGGCCGACCAGCTTGCCCCCGCCGATCTTGTGGCAGGCCACGCAGCCCTTGGCCGCGAACAGCGCCTCGCCCTTCTTGATGTCTTCAGCGGCGGTGCTCACCACGAAGTCCGGCACTTCGAAGGCCGTCTTCGCTGGCCCTGCCTCGGCCGCCGGAGCGGCGGGCTTGTCGAGCTCGGGCAGGGGCGCCGGCTCCTTCTTGTCGTTGCAGGCGGTGAGCGAGAGCGCGGCGACCAGCACGGCGATGAGATGTTTCATTTTGAATTGTTTCCTGGGGGAGTTGGGGTTCGACGACCGATCACTGCAGGCACTGTGCCCGAGAGTGACCGAGCCCTCGAACCGCCACGAGAGACCTTCTCTCTCGTGGCAGCCCGTTCAGGCGAGGGTCACTTCGCCGCCTTCGGCTTGACCATGAAGTAGCCCATCATCTCGAGGTGCAGCGCCGAGCAGAACTCGGTGCAGTACATCGGGAAGGCGCCCGGCTTGTCGGCCACGAAGGTGACGTTCTCGTGCTTGCCCGGCTCCAGCGACAGGTTGAGGTTGTACATGTCGATGGTGAAGCCGTGGACCTGGTCCTCTGCCTGCTCGATCGAGGTGAGGTGCAGCTTCACGGTGTCGCCCTCGTTGACCTCGATGTAGTCGGGGGTGAAGTGGCTGCGGATGGCCGTCATGTAGATGTCGACCACGTTGCCCTTGCGCTCGATGCGCTCCTTGCCCGGGGTGACCGCGAACTCGTCCTTCTCGTCGGTGAGGGGGTTGGTGCCCATCGGGTAGACCTTCATGGGCTTGAGCTTGTCGGCCTTGATCATCTGGGCGTAGTGCGGCTCGCCGATGCCGATGGGCATGTCGGCCAGCAGCTTCATCTTCGGCCCCTCGATGCCCACCAGCTGGAAGTTCTGCGGGTAGAGCGGGCCGATGTTGGCGAAGCGGTCGATGCTCATCTTGTTCATCGCCACCACGTACTTGCCGTCGGGGCTGAC
>VFKJ01001206.1 GCA_009885595.1 Myxococcales bacterium
CACGGCGCTGCTTCCCGAGCTGATCTGGAACCCGATCCGTCCCTTCACCGGCGAAGGTGACTGGCTCGAGCGCGTCCTCTGGACGAGCGCCGAGCCCCCGCCGGGCGGCATTCGGTTCTTCGACACCCGCAAGACGCCTGCGCCGCTGCGGGCCGGTGTGGCCAGCAAGGCGTCGGACCGGCTCGCGCTGTGCCGCGCGCTCCTGGCCTTCGCCCTGGTCGCCGCGAAGCAGAAGGCCGCCGTGGACCCGGCCCTCGCGCCACTCCTCCGCCGCGAAGTCGGACTGCTCGAGCACCGGCTCGAGGTCGCGCCGGCTTGGGCCGAGGTGACGAAGGCGCTCGCGCGACTCAAGCGGCCGCTCTTCACGTACCAGCTCGAGGGCGTGCGCCGCTTCCTCACGCAAGGGCGGTTCCTCCTCGCGGACGACATGGGCCTGGGGAAGACGACGCAGGCCATCGCCGCCTGCCACGCGCTGTTCGAGACGGAGACCGTCGAGCGGGGGCTCCTCGTCGTGCCGGCGGCGCTCAAGGTGCAGTGGCAGCGGGAATGGTCGATGGTCTCCGACGTGCCCGTCACCATCGTCGAGGGGCCTGCCGACGAGCGCGCCCAGCTCTACCGCTCGACGAAGCGGGGCTTCCTCATCGCGAACTACGAGCAGGTGCTCAAAGACCTCGTGCACATGCACCACTTCGCCCCCGGCGTGGTGGTGCTCGACGAGGCCCAGCGCATCAAGAACTGGGCAGCCAAGACGTCGGCCTATGTGAAGCAGCTCCAGGCGCCGTGGCGCCTCGTGCTCACCGGCACGCCGATGGAGAACCGCCTGGGCGAGCTGGCGTCGCTGATGGAGTGGGTGGACGACCTCGCGCTCGAGCCCAAGTGGCGGCTCGCCGAGTGGCACGCCGTGCGCGCCGACGGGACCCGCGAAGTGGTGGGCGCGCGCAACCTCGACACCTTGAGGACGCGCATCGAGAAGAGCAGCCTCCGGCGCCTGCGCAAGGAGGTCATCGCGCAGCTCCCCAGTCGCACGGACTCCACCGTCCCGGTGCCGATGACGGCCGAGCAGACGGAGGCGCACTCCGAGTTCGAGCAGCCCATCGCGGTGCTGATCCGCAAGGCGCGGACGCGCCCGCTCACCCAGCCCGAGTTTCTGAAGCTGATGTCGATGCTCACGCAGCAGCGCATCATCTGCAACGGCCTGGCCCAGCGGAACTTCGAGGAGATCTGGCCCGGCCTCGAGGGAACGAAGCCGACGCAGAGCTCGCTCGCCGGGCTCTTCATGCCGAAGCTGCAGGAGCTGCGCGAGCTCATCGAGAACCTGGTGGTGGTGCAGGGCCGCAAGGTGGTGGTCTTCAGCCAGTGGAAGCGCATGCTCCGGCTCGCCGAGTGGGCCCTCTCGGACATCCTGGGGACGGCGGGCCTGCGCGCGGTCTATTTCACCGGCGACGAGAGCCAGGCCCGGCGCACGCGCAACATCGTCGACTTCCACGACGACGACGCGACCCGGGTCTTCCTCTCCACCGACGCGGGCGGGGTCGGCCTCAACCTCCAGCGCGCCGCGAACGCCGTCATCCACCTCGACCTGCCGTGGAACCCCGCCGTGTTCGAGCAGCGCTCGGCGCGCATCCACCGGCTCGGCCAGAAGGCCCCGGTCGACATCTATGCGCTCGTGACTTCCACCGGCATCGAGGCGCGCATCGCCTCCATCGTGAAGAACAAGCAGGCCCTCTTCAGCGGGCTCTTCGACGGGAAGTCCGACGAGGTGCAGTTCGAGGGCGGCGGCGGCTTCCTCAAGGGGATCGAGGTCCTGCTCGAGCCCGTCATCGTGCCCAAGCTGCCCGAGGTGCTGGGGCCCGAGGAGGACGACGCGGCCGTGGAGCCTGACGCGCTCACCAGCGACGCCGCGCCCCCGGTACCGGAGCTGCCGGCGAGCGTGCCACCTCGAGTTGCGCCGGCGGCCGAGCCGCGCGGCAGTTCGCCTTTCGCGGGCGTCAAGTTCGAGCGCAAGCCCGACGGGCGGCTCGTCATCGAGGCCGAGCCCGGTTCCGCCGACCAGCTCGCGGCGCTCTTCGAAGGCTTCGCGGGCTTGCTGCGTCAGGCGGGCGCCACCACGCAGGCGGAGCGGTGATCGAAGTCAGCGCCTCATTCCTCGGGCCAAGGTCACGTTCGAGGTTTTCGGTAGGGACAACGGACAGGTCCACGTTGGCCGAGTTCGTTATGCTAGTCCGATGAGCCGTGAGCGGGTCGACCCAGCTGCGCAGCTTCGCCTCGCCTTCGAGATGTTCGAGGTCGGTCTCGCCATGAAGCGGGAGAAGTTGCGGCGGAAGCTGCCGAATTCCTCTCTGGAAGAGATCGAGCGCCAGCTTGACCGGTGGTTGCTGCAAGTCGATGAACCGCTCCCCAACCTGGGCAACGACGAGGATCACGAGGCTGTGGTCGAAGCTCCGTGACGGCGCTCGAGTCGAGCTTGACCGCACTGCATCGCACTTGCGGCGGTGCTCAGCGCGTC
>VFKJ01000107.1 GCA_009885595.1 Myxococcales bacterium
GTAGAGCTCGCTCGAGTTGACGTCGCCGGGCTCCACCAGCTTTCGCAGGCCAGAGGCCGCGCTGCGTCCGACGGTGGCGTCATAGAGCGAGCGCGCGGAGGTGAAGGTGAGGCTGCCGGCGCCGGTCGCGTGGCATCCAGAGGTCGCGCAGCCCGCGGGCGAGGACGCCGAGAGCGAAGCGGCGTAGACGGCGTCGAGGGAAGCCGGAGCCACTGAGGCACAGCCGCTGTCGTGAGCGCCGCCGCCGCCGCCCGCCCCGCCCCCGGTACCGCCATTGAGCTCGCCGGGACACCCTGTCAGCAAGGAGACCACCATCAGCGCGGGCACGAGGACCCGCCACGACAGCTGTTTCACGCTCATCTCCTCAGGTTGAACTTCGCGCCGATGACGATGTCGGGCTTCACGGTGACGCCCAGGTACGAGCGGATCTTGATGCCGAAGTCATTCACGTTGAGTTTGGCGGTCGCGTCGATGCTGCACTCCGTCCCCTTGCAGCTCGCGGTGTATTTGAACGACACCGGCCTGGTCTGGCCGTGCAGGGTCAAGTGGCCGGTGGCCTCGGCTTCCAGCGTCTTGCCGTCTTCCGGGGCCTTGAGGGCCGAGAGCGGCGCGGTGAGCGTCAGCTTCGGGAACTGCTCGGCCTGGGTGTCCTCGAGCAGGTGCTTGTTGCGGAGGCTGTTGTCGGTGTCGATGTCTTTGAGCGCGAGCGACACCGCCACCGCGGCGCCGTCATCGATGGCCGTGACGTTCTTCGCGGTGCCGTGAATCTTGAAACCGGCGGGGCCCTTGGCGTCGAAGCTGGCGGTGCCTTCTCCCACCTGGGTCCAGGCGGCGAAGGCGAAGGAAGGGGTGAGCAGCAGCAGGCTGAAGAGCCGACTTCGCATCATGGGCACTCCGGGGTTGGGGTGATTCAGGGGCAAGCCGCCATCGGGCGCAGGCAGCGCTTCCCGTCGGGGCAGGTGGTCAGGGTGGTGCCCGCGCCGCAGGTGAGCTCACAGCCCGCCCCGGTGCAGCGGCACTCCGCGTCGGCGGAAGCGCACTTGAGCGTGCAGCCGCCGTCGGGGCAGTCGACCAGGCAGAGGCTGGTGCCCAGGCAGGTGGCGCTGGCGTTGGCCGAGAGCGTCAAGGCGCAGGTGCTGCCGCCCTCGCAGGTGACGCCGGAGTCCGCCCCCGCGACGAAGGTGCAGGTGCTGGTGCCCGCGCAGGTGCCGGTGGAGTTGGTGCCGAGCGTCTGCGTGCAGGTGCTCATCGCGGTGCACGAGGCCTCGCAGTTCGAGCCGCAGGTGCCGTCGCACACCGTCGAGTTCGCGCAGTGCGAGGTGCACTCGGTGCCGCAGGTGACGGAGCAGGTGTTGTTCCTCTTGCAGTCGAAGGTGAGGTTGCTGGGGGCTTCCTCGCCGGCGTCGACCGCGCCACCCACGGAGCAGGTGGCGCCGCTCGCACAGGTGCAGGTGTCGCCGGTGCACTGACACGAGCCCTCGCAGCTCACCGCCGGGGTGGCCGACGGACACCCGGTGAAACAGAGGACGGAAATGACGAGCAGAGTGAGACGCATGGGCGGTCGACTTCGCAAAGTTGGGGCCACGGAGAATCCAGGGGAGACATGGCCCGATTGGTTCACTCGAGTGTACCGGCCGGTACGCTTACTTCTGTCGCTCAGCCAGTTCGCGCACTGCGTCTTCGGCGCGAAAACGATCGGATCTCTTCGCGCTCAAGCGCGCCGCCTCCCGCAGCCACGCCCTGGCGAGAGCAGGAGCAGAAGCCGCGCGAGCCCGGGCGAAGCACACGTCGATCGCGCTCTTCGGAGGCTCGCTCGACAACAGCTGCTTCGCCTCGGCGGCCATCGCCGTCACCTGCTGCTGAATTCGCGGACCGCCGGTGCGCTGCAGCGCTTCGGTGACCTCCGCCACGCAGCCCCACAGCCTGGCCTCGAAGCACGAGAGCGCGCGGTAGTAGTCGAGCAGCGGATCCCGCTCGGA
>VFKJ01001018.1 GCA_009885595.1 Myxococcales bacterium
AATGCGCGCCTTCGCCTCACCCTTGAGCTCGGGGAGATCCGATGGATCCTCCTGCGCGAGGGCGGGCAGCGACAGCAGGCCCAGCAGCAGCAGCCGGCCGAACCAGGGCGGAGTCGAGGGGCTCACTTCACCAGCTCCTCGTAGTACTTCTTGTTCTGCTCCTTGTAGCGATCGGGCGCGCCCTGCTTCATCGCGTCCATCACGTCCTTGCGGAACTCGCGAGAGCCGGCGGTGGGGTCTTCGTCGACGATCTCCACCTTCTCGTTCTGGGTCCCGCGCCCGCGGCCGCCGCGGCGCTTGATGGGCATGGGAATGCCGCCCTTCCCGCCCTTGCCACCCTTGCCGCCCTGCTTGGCCGCCTCTTCCATCGCCTGCTGAATGCCGCGCAGCCCCTGCACCGCGCCCTGCTGCTCGCCGTAGCCGCGGCTGGCGTCCTTGCCCGCGAGCTTCTCGCCGGCGCCCTGCATGTGCTGGCCGACCTGATCCATCTGCTGCTGCGCGTCCTCGTTGAAGATGGGGGCGCGCTCGCCGATCGAGTCCATCTGCTGCTGCAGCTGCTGGGCCTGCTGCTGCAGCTGGCGCTGGTTGCGCGAGAGCTCGTTCATCTGCTGCCGGTCCTGCTCGCTCATCTGCTGGCCACCCTGGGGGAAGAGATCGCGCAGCTTCTGGGCCACCTCGGACGCCTTCCTGGCGTCGCGCTCGACCCGGTCGGCGGCCTGCTTCGACTCGCGGCGCACCTCGGGCGGGTTGTTGAACAGCTCGTCGCGCTCTCGCAGCTCGGAGGCCTGGGAGGCCATCTGCGCGGCCCGGTCTTCCATGCGATCGGCCGCCTCGGACGCGAGGTCGAAGTCGTTGGCGTCGAGCGACTGCTGCACGTTCTCGCGCGCCTGCATGGCCTCCAGCTGCACGTCTTCGAAGCGGAAGCCGAAGCGATCGCCCTCGAGCGACTTCCAGCTCTTGTCGAGGTCTTCGAGCTTCTCCTTGAGCTCGCGCTTGAGCGCCTCGCCCTGCCTGGCGATGCGCTCCTTCTGCTGCTCGCGGTACTTGTCACGCAGCGCGCGCGTCTTGTCGGCCAGCTGCTGCTGCTTGTTCAGGGTCTCGTCGAGGTTCTTCTGGAACTCCTGGAACTGCTGGGCGAGCTCGGGGTCGCTCTGGTCGTCGGCGCGATCGCCCGCCTCGTCGAGCTTCTCCAGGAACTCGTCCATCTGCATGGCGAGCTCCTGCATCTTCTTGAGCGCCTCGTCGGCCTTGCCGGCCTTCACCAGGTCCTCCACTTCCTTCAGCGCGTTCTCCAGGCCGAACTCTTCCTGCATCTGCTGCAGCGCCTCGGCGTTCATGAAGTCGTCGCGGATGCCCTTGCTCAGCTCGGCCATGCGCTGCTGCAGCTCGAGCATGCGCTGCTTGAGCGCCTGCATCTGCTCCACCAGCGCCTGCTGCAGTTTGGGGTCCTTGGTGCGGCCGAATTCCTCGAGCATGCGCGAGAGCTCGGTGCGGTCTTCCTTGAGCTGCTGCGCCAGCTCGCGAATGGCCTCGAGCTTGGCGCGATCGAGCAGCGCTTCCAGGTAGAGCACGTTCTTCTCGGCGTGCTGGATGTCGGTGGCGATGTGGCTCGCCAGGCGCCGCCCGAGGTCCTGGGTGAAGGCGCCGTTGCGGCCATCGACGAGCTGGGCCTTGCCCGGGCCCACCGCTTCCCGCCCCGCGATGCGCAGCAGCACCCGGCGCTGCGAGACCACCTGGGAGACGTCGGTGTTCAGCTCCGCGCTGATGTTCAAGAGCGTCGTCAGCAGCTCTTCGGAAGGGTCGCGCTCCTCGCGCAGCTCGTTGGCCAGCACGTTCAGGTCGCTGGCCAGCTGCACCCCGCGCTCGTCGATGGGCTTGCCCCCCACCGCGGCGTCGGCGGTGGTGGGGCTGGCGCGATCGGCGCCTTCCATGCGATCGGCGAGGTGATCCACCAGCCGCGCCCACAGCTCTTCTGCGCGCGCCAGCGCCTGCCGCCGGTGCTCGGCCGAGCTGTAGAGCTTGAGCGTCATCGCCGCCGAGGTGCCCTTCTTGGGCCCCTTCACCGCGTCGTTGTCGGTCGCCTCCAGCAGGTAGGTGACGGTCTGCCCCGGCCGCAGCGCCAGCGGCGCCACGTCCCACTGGAAGGTGCCGCGGGTGGTGCGGCCGTCGTCGGGCTTGAGCGACACCCGCTTCTCCTCGCCGCCTTCCGGCGTGTACACGAGGTCGAGCGTCGCGAGGCCGTAGTCGTCGGACGCCTCGAACTTGAGGGTGACGTGCTGCTTGGAAGGGTCGAGCTCGAGGCCGTCGATGGGCGCGGTGATGCGGGCCTGCGGCAGCTGATCGACCTCGGCGGTGATCGACTGATCCGGCCCCTCGGCCACCACTTCCTCACCGTCCAGGAACACCACGTGCCAGCTGCCGCTCTCGTTGACCACGAAGGTGCCGGTCAGCTCGCGCCGCTCGAGCTCGAGCGGCAGCTGCCGGTGGCCCGGCTCCAGCACCAGCGCCGCGCTCTCGACGTCGCGATCAGCGCGCGTCTTGAGCGTCACCTCGGTGCCGGTGGGCGCGCTCACGTCGCCCGTACTCGAGGGAATCGAGCGCACGTCGAGGCCGGTGTGGGCCGGGTAGCGGTAGGTCAGCTCGACGTCGCCGGTGATGGGGCTGCGGCGCAGCGGCTCGGCCGGAGACGAGCGCGAGAGAATGCGGGTGAACCCGGCGCGCACCACGTCGGCCTTGAAGGCCAGCAGCACCAGCAGCGCGAGCACCGTGCCCAGCAGCACCGCCCCCGCGCGGCGGGTGGGGCGCTGGTCGATGAGCTTGTGCACCGACAGCTGCTCGGCGCGCGCGTCGACGTTCCTCAAGAACGCGCGGGCCAGCTCCGGCGAAAAATCCTGCGGGGTCCCCAGCGCCCTGGAGAGCTCGACGGCCGCGAGGAGATCGAGGTTCAGCTCGGGCAACTGCTCCGCCAGCATGCGCGCGGTGCGGGCCGCGTCGCCGACGCGCTTCCGCGGCGACCACACCGCGAAGTACGCCAGCACGCACAGCGTGCTCACCGGGCCGACCAGCATCACCAGCAGCCCCAGCCGGGGCATGCTGGCCGCGACCCACAGGCCAGCGACCAGCGGCGAAAGGAACGTCGCCACGCCGAGCAACAGGCCCTGGCGCAGCAGCGCCCTCACCTGGGCGGCGCGCACCTCGTCGAGCAGGCGCAGGGCCCGGCCGTCCGAAGGAGAAGGGGGCCCCGCGGGGCGCACGGGTTCCGGGGCGGGGCTGGGAGAGATCGGCTCGAACACGGGCGCACGCGACTGTAACAGTCCAGCCTTGAACCCGCCGGAACTCGAAGGTGTTCCGGGTCCACCCGCTCAGGGAGGTGGGCGCAGCGCCTTCTCCTCGGCCATGGCAGCGTTACCGAGACTCAGAAACCGAGACCGACCTGCAGGCTCCCCCCCAGCCGGAGAGGCCCGATCGCCGTCGCTTCCGCCGCGATCGCCAGGAAGAGGTGATCGACCTGGTAGCGGGCCCCGATCCGCCCGCCCAGCGAGAAGGCCCGGCCGCGGTAGGTGGCGGTGGCGCCGTCGATCGCCAGCTGGGTGGTCATCGTCTGCACGTCGCCCAGCACGTCGAAGAAGGGCGAGACGCGCTTGAAGGGCAGCTCGAAGCCGATGCCGGTACGGAAGTCCCACAGCGACATCGAGCGCACCACCACGTCGTGGCTGGCGCCGCCGAAGTCCACCGTCTGCGCGGTGTCGCTGGGGCGGAAGTTCGAGAACGGAAAGCGCACGCCGGCGGTGAGGCGCACCTGCTTGTAGATGCCGCGCCACTCCAGCATGGGCCCCGCGAGCACCGAGCCGAGGTAGGGCTTGCCGAGGAAGGGGTCGGTCACCGCGCCCGCGAACGGCGGGTCGTTCGAGGTGGGCTTGAGCTCGAGCGAGCGGTTGCGCTCGTCGCTCCACTGGCCGAGGTAGCCGAAGGACAGCTCGACCACGTTGTCGTCGCGCGTCGCGCGCTCTTCTTCCTGGCCAGCGTGCGCAACGGACAGCGCCATCATCGCGAGGAGAGGGAGGTTCATGCCGCCCCCCTTCAGCAAGGCGCTGGCCGGGCTCAACCGCGCGCGGTTTCAGGCGCGGTGACGATCGGGTGACCTGCGCACGCTGCGCAAACGGGGCGCGCGCGTCAGGCTGTGAAGAACCCTGCTGACAGGGTGATGACCCGGAAGCTCAGATCCACGTCTCGGGGATCAAGCTGGGCTTGAGGTCTGCGAAGTCACGGAGGATCGGCCCCAGGCGCGTAGCGGCATCGCCCGCCGCCGGGTTCGCCGCCAGCTTCGCCTGGAAGTCGGCGATCGACTTGAGCGCGTCGCCGCGGCTCATGGTCTTGAAGTTCGGCGGCTGCATGCCGACCGCGCGGTAGCCCGCGTCGATCTTGGTGGCGTACGCCTCCTGGAAGCGGTTCGAGACGGGCCCGTAGAAGATGAGGCGAATGGTCTGGTCGCGCGTCGCCTCGAGCGCCGTGCGCTCGGCCGCCGTGGTCTCGGGGTGCTGAATGAGGCGCTGGGTGGCGTTGTAGAAGTCGCGCACCGGGCCGCGCTGCGTGTCGGGGATGCCCGTGCTGCCCGAGAGCGCCGCGCGGAAGCCGTCGGCGAGCTGGCTCTGCTGGGTCTTCAGGTCGGCGAGCGCCGGCCGCGGCTGGCCGTTGTCGAAGCCGCGCGCCTTCGTCCACACCGTGACGTTCTCGCCCTTGCGCATGCCCTTGAACAGGTCGTGCGTGATGCTCTGGCTGGTGCCGCGCGTGGCCTGCTCCCAGGCCTTCTGGTGCGCGGTGGCGCCCGAAGACGCGCCCGGTGACGAGCCGTCGTACGCGACGATGGTCTTCGCGCCGGGGAACATCGCGGTGTACTTCTCCATCATGTTCTCGCCGCCCGAGTAGCAGCCGGCGACGAGCAGGTCCTCGACGCTCTTGGCGCCGCGGGGCATCGCTTCAGCCAGCGCGCCGACCGTGGGCCAGTCGAGCTTGCCGTTGTTCTCGCCGTACACGCCGTAGCCGACGTGGTGACCGGAGAGCACGAGGCGCGAGGGCGCCTGGCCACCCTTCTCGGCGGCCGCCCACTGCTGGGCGATCTGCGCCAGCTCGTCGCGCGAGTCGGCGCCGGCGTTCTGGAGCACGTCGGCGATCTTCTTGGTCTGCTCACCGGGCAGGCCCAGCGAGAGCGCGAACGCCTTGGCGCCGTCCGGGGTGCTCAGGTCGTGGCCGCCCACGGTGTCGTCCTTCACCGCGTCCTTCACCACCGTCACGTCCGTGCCGCGCCCCTTGAGGGCGTCAGACTCCAGCGTCGAGCGGTGCGCTTCGCTGTTGTTCATCGCGACGAAGAGCACCTTGTCGTTCGTCCTGGGCGCCCAACCTGGCGCCTGCGCAGGCGCCTGCGGGGTGGCCGGCGCGCTCGCGCCGCCCGGCACGTTCAGCTTCCACCCCACCTGCAGCATGTTGGCGTTGGTGGCGAGCGAAGGGTACTTGGTCTGGTTCGCTTCGAGCAGCGCCTGCGTGGAGACCCCGAGCCGCTGCGCGAGCTTCGACATCGTGTCGCCGGCGCCGACCGTCACGCTGTTGCTGGGGGTGGTGGTGGAAGGGAGAGTGGTGGGGCGGGTGCCGATGGGGTTGGGCATGGGGAAAGGCCTCCAGAGGGAGCCCCACTGTTTGACGATTTGTGCCGTCAACGCAAGCTCTCGCCGGCGCATTTCCCTCTCACCCTCCGAGGGGAACTGCAGTCTGGGTTTACTTGGTCGCCGCGGCGATCTGCTCGAAGGCCACCTTGAGCCCGCCGTGCAGGCGCTCGACGTCGGGCTTGGCCCACTTCTCCTTCGCCTCGCGCACGAAGGAGGTGCGGTCGGTGCGGTTGTCGAAGCGCCCCACCGGCAGGTAATACGCCCTGGGCACGTACTTGCCGTCTTTCTCCAGCAGGCGATCGACCTTGATGGTGCCGGGCCGGTCGCTCTGTTCCAGCAGGTACGCCATGTCGTCCTTGGCGTACTGGCCCAGCATCACCTCGCCGG
Organism: Myxococcales bacterium; assembly: GCA_009885595.1. Lineage (GTDB taxonomy): Bacteria > Myxococcota > Myxococcia > Myxococcales > Myxococcaceae > Archangium_A. The sequence continues at coordinate 6,048 of VFKJ01001018.1, forward strand.
GGACGCTGTGGTGGAGAATGCTGCCCGAGCCATCGGGGCGGCCGCGCTCGATGTTCTTGCGGCGGCTCTCGTGGGGCTCGACCCAGATGTAGAGCACGCTGGAGCGCTCGAGGATGTTGGGCGAGAGGTGCGCGAAGGCGGTGTCGTAGCCAAAGGGCGGCGTGAGCGGAAAGTCCATCCCGTTGGGGCCGCCGCGCGCGCACTCGATCACGATGGTCTTGCCCTTCTTTTCCAGCGCGTTCTGCTTGTTGAGGGTGTCCAGTTCCTTGCGGCACTCGGCCTCGAGCGCCTCGCCCACCTTCAGGCGAATGCGCCAGGGCACCTCGCCCAGCGCCGGCCGCCCGCCCACCTTCTCGTGCGCGCGATCGAGGCGGTCGAACAGGTGCTGCGCGGCGCTCTCGACCTGCACCTGCTTGCTCTCGAGCAGGTTCCGGTAGTCCTCGTTGAGCAGCTCGATCAGCGCGGCCCACGTCCACTCGTCCCTGAAGGGGCGGCTGGGGCCGCGGTAGTAGGCGTACTTCCACCCGTGCTCGAGGAGCAGGTCGTCGATGCGGTGCATCAGGTGCACGTAGGGGTAGTCGTCGAGCTGCAGGGTGGTGCCCATGTTGAAGTCGCCCTGGCACTGCTGCGGCGTCAACTGGTCCATGTACCGGCGGACCTCCGACTTGCCGGAGGCGGGGAGCGAGAACAGCAGCAGGGTGTCGATGGGGAGCGCCATGGGACCCCCATGTAGAACCAACCACCGACCCGCTGTCGAGAACTGATGCGCCACCGATTAGCAGCGCTGGCCGCTCTGGGCAGCCCGGCTGGAAATGCGCCACCCGGCGCATTGGCAGGTACAGTCGACCGCCAAATGACGAGAAGGCTGCTCGACCAGCGCCTCGAAAAGAGGCTCGCGCCAGACTGGGACTCCGTCAAGCGGGAGTGGGCCCCCTTGAAGGCGTTCTTCGCGGAGTGTGGGCTCGACACCAACGAGGCCTACGCGATGGCCATGACCGCGTCGGAGCTGCTCGAGAACGCCCTCAAGTACGGCGACTGGTCGAAGAAGGACGACGTCATCACGCTGGCCATCGACGTCTCGCAGCGCGCGGTGGTGGTCGAGGTGGAGAACCCGGCCATCGATGATCCCGCCTCAGTGCGTCGCCTGGACGACCGCATTCAGTGGATGCGCGGCTTCCAGAGCCCCTTCCAGGCCTACGTGGAGCGGCTCAAGCAGGTGTCCTCGCAGAGCTACGAAGAGGGTGAGAGCGGGCTGGGCCTGTGCCGCATCGCGTACGAGGCCCGCTGCCTGCTCGACTTCTACGTGACCGGCTCCGGGCGGTTGGCGATGTC
>VFKJ01000862.1 GCA_009885595.1 Myxococcales bacterium
ACCAGACAGAGCGCGAGCATCGCGCCTGACCCTACACGGACTCTCCTGGCTCACGGATCTCGACTTCGCGATTTCCCAAGGGCGGCACCACGCGCGCTCTCGACTCCGCTCGGGATGAACGGGGGCGAAGCCCGGTAAGCCCTCTCCCCGACCCTCTCCCCCGCGAGGGGAGAGGGAGCTCAGAGCGAGCCCAGCGCGCGCATGCGGCCCAGCAACCGGCGCAGGTCGGGCTCGAGCACGCGATCCTCGATGAGCGGCTCGATCTCCATCTGCTCGGCCAGCTTCAGCACCGGCGCCGGCACCTTCGCCCCCGAGCGCGCCTTGAGGAACACGGCCTGCCGGGTGGTGATCACGTGCGCCGCGGCGACCTGCTCGGTCAGCTCCAGCACGCGCAGCGCATCACGCGCCGCGATGGTGCCGAGGCTCACCTTGTCCTGGTTGTGGCACTCGGTGGAGCGCGAGAAGACGGACGCGGGCATGGTCAGCTTGAGCGCCTCCGCAGTCCACGCCGAGGCGCTGATCTGCAGCGCCTTGAGCCCGTGGCTGATCGCCGCGCGCTGACCGGTCGCGCCGGTGAGGTTCGCCGCCAGCCCGTGGTTGTAGCGGGTGTCGACCAGCAGCGCGATCTGCCGATCCATCAGGTCGGCGAGGTTGGCGATCACGTTCTTGAGCGTGTCCATCGCGAGCGCGACGTGGCCGCCGTAGAAGTGCCCGCCGTGCATGATCCGCCCGGTGTCGGGATCGATGAGCGGGTTGTCGTTGGCGCTGTTGAGCTCGTTCTCGATCAGCTGCCGCAGGAAGGGCAGGGTGTCTTCCACCACGCCGATCACGTGCGGCGCGCAGCGGATGGAGTAGCGATCCTGCAGGCGCGACTCGCTGCGCTCCGAGCCGTCGAGGTCGGCGCGGATCCACCCGGCGGCGCGCTGCTGGCCCGGGTGCGGCTTGGCCTCGAAGAGGCGCTCGTCGAAGTGGTGCGGGTTGCCGCCCATCGCCGCCGAGGCCATCGCGGTGAGGTGCGCGCTCAGGCGGCTGAGGCCGGCGGCCCGCTCGTACGCCAGGCAGGCCAGCCCCGTCATCACCGCCGTGCCGTTCATGATCGCCAGGCCCTCTTTGGGCTTGAGCTGAATCGGCGTGATGCCTCTGGCCTCGAACACCTCGGCGGTGAGGCGGCGCTGGCCGTCGACGAACACCTCGCGCTCCCCACACAGCACCGCCGCCACGTAGGACAGGGGCGTCAGATCGCCGCTGGCGCCCACCGAGCCTTCCTGCGGAATCACGGGCAGCAGATCGTCGACCAGCAGCCGCTCGAGCTGCCGCAGCATCGTCACGCTCACGCCCGACAGCCCCTGCACCAGCGACTGCAGCCGCGCCGCGAGGATCGCGCGGGTCTCCTCGATGCCGAACGGCGGGCCCAGGCCGACGCCGTGGTAGGTGAACAGGCGGTGGCCCAGCTCGGGCACCAGCTCGGGCGGCACCGGGGTGGTGACTGAGTCGCCGTAGCCGGTGGTGACGCCGTAGATGACGCCGCGCTCGGCCAGGGTGCGCGCCACGTGGGCAGCGCCCGCTTCGATCCGCGACAAGAAGCTGGAGTCGCCGGAGAGGCGGCCGTGCTTCTCCCGGCGGGAGAGCGCGGCGACGTCCTCGATGCGAAGGGGCTGGCCGTCGAACGTGAGCAACTGCGTCATGACCCGCGGGCTCGTAGCGTGCCGCCGCGTGCGTTGCAGCACCTAATCCGCCGGCGTTTGGTACAACGGATCCCGCTCATTCGCGGAGGTGGAACATGGCGCAACTGAAGCTTTTCGCGTTGGTGATGGTGGCCCTTGCGCTCGCTGGCTGCGGCGCGAATCGGAACAAGTACCTCCGGAAGCAGGCAGGGCGCGACCTCGGGTGCTCCGAGGGGCAGGTGCGCCTCACCACGGTCGAGAAGTCCACCGCGCAGTACCTCGCGGAGGCGTGCGGCCGGCGCGCCGTCTACACGTACTCGAAGGATCAGGGCGCGATTCGCATCTCGGCCATCGAGGGCGCCAACGTGCAGAACCAGCCGCCTCCGCCGCTGCCGGGCAACGGCGAGCCGCCCCGTGGTGACGAGGTGCCGCCGCCGCCTCCTCCTCCGCTCCCATGATCCTCGCGCTGCTGGTCGCCAGCGTGTTGTCTCAGGCGGCCGGGGAGGACGCGGGCACCGCCCCGCCTGACGCCGGCGTGATCGAGCCGCCGTCGGCGCAGTGCACCGGGACGCCGCGCTATCCCCCTTCCGAGAGGGCCAGCGGCATCCAGGGCGCGGTGGTGCTGCGAATCACCCTGGCGCCCGACGGCGGGGTGACGGAGCGGGTGGTGGTCTCCTCGCCCGGCCCCGCGTTCGAGGCCGCCGCGCTGGAGTCGCTCTCGTCGTGCCAGCTCGTCCCCGCGAAGATCGATGGGGTGCCGGCGCCTTCGCTCATCGAGCTGTCGATCGAGTTCGTGCCGCCGGTGCTGCCGTGGACGCTGCAAGGCGAAGTGGTGGGCGCCGGGCTGGGCGAGCCGATCGCCGACGCGCAGGTGAGCCTGGCGGGGCAGGAGACCAGGACCGATCCGCAAGGCCGCTTCTCCCTCACCTTCGACGCGCTGCCCCCGGGCGACGCCTGGGTGCAGGTGCTCAAGGAAGGGTACGCGCTCAAGGCCTTCCCCGAGGTGTTCAAGAGCGGCCAGCGCACCACCGTTCGGTACGGCCTGGTGAAGAGCCGCGGCTTCGAGACGCGCGTGGAAGGCAGCCGCCTGCTCCCGTCGGTGCCCGATGCAGATCGCTCGCCGCAGGTGAGCCGGTTCTCGCTCACCCGCGCGGACATCGATCGCACCCCCGGCGCCCTGGAAGACATCACCCGGGTGGTGCAGCAGCTGCCCGGGGTGGCGGCGGACCCCGATCTGCTCGCGAACTTCTTCGTGCGCGGCGGCGGGCCCGACGAGACCATCGTCTTCATCGACGGCGTGCCGCTGAGCAACCCGTATCACCTGGGCGGCTTCGCCAGCATCATCAACCCGCTGCTGATCGAGTCGGCCGACTTCTACGCAGGCGCGGCGCCCGCTCGCTACGAGCCCGCGCTGTCCGGCGTGCTCGACGTGAAGTACGTGCGCGGTGACACCAAGAAGCTCAAGGTGATCGCCGACGTCTCGATGCTCACCGCCAAGGTGCGCGCCGACATTCCCCTGGGAATCGAGGGGCTCTCGGCGGTGGTGAGCTTCCGCCGCAGCTACTTCGAGGCGTACTTCGCGGTGCTCAAGGCCCTCAAGCTGTTCGGCCAGAACGTGGTGGCGCCCGACATCACCGAGGCGTTCGCGCGGGTGAGCTACCGGCGCGGCAAGCACCTCACGATGTTGACCTTCACCCACGCCTCCGACGGCATCAGCCTGGTGGTGAACCCCGGCGAGCAGGTGCTGATCAACTTCGCGGGCGATCTCAAGCTCGCCAACAACGCGCAGATCATCAGCCTGCGGCACGAGGTCGACCTGCCGGGCGACAGCGAGCTGAGCGTCACCGCCGCCTTCCTGCGCGATCAGAACGACTTCGACGTGAAGGGCACCATCTCGCTGGGCACCGAGGCGCTGCGGCGCGACGTGCTGGTGCGCGGCGATCTCAAGTGGGTGTTCTCGAAGCAGAACCGCAGCTCGGTGGGCCTGCAGTACGCGTGGCGCGAGGTGAACCTCATCGGCAACCTGGCAGACCCGCGCGCGGTGCCCCCCTGGGCCCGTGAGCCGATCGTCGACTCGCACCGGCCAGCGCTCGACATTCACCCCTGGCTCACCCGCAACCTGCTGTCGGTCTACGCCGAGCACACCTTCGTGCCCCTCGAGGCGCTGGCCTTCGAGGGCGGGGTGCGCGCGCAGTACGACGTGAGCAACGCGGTGTTCACAGGCTCTGCGCGGCTGGCGGGCGCCGTCACCTTGCCTACGCACACCGTGCTCAAGCTCTCGGGCGGCTACGTGCTGCAGCCGCTGCAGACGCCGCTCGCCCTCGATCCCACCTACGGCAACCCGGGGCTGCAGCCCGAGCGCAGCGCGCAGCTGATCGGCGCCGTGGAGCAGCCGCTCCCCTTCGAGGCGCTGCTGCGGCTGGAGGGTTGGGGGAAGTGGCTCTCGAACCTGGTGGTGAACCCCGACAGCGCGGCAGGGGTGACGGCGCGCGAGGCCCAGAGCCTGCCGGTGTACACCAACGGCGGCACCGGGCTGGCCTACGGCGTCGACCTGATGCTGTTCGGCCGCACCCGGCAGTTCTCGTACAACCTGGGCGTGGGCGCGCTGCGGGCCGATCGCACCAACCCGCTCGCCACCGCCAGCCGCGAGACCTACCCCGTGCAATGGGAGCAGCAGTTCACCGCCGCGGCCGGCCTCTCCTGGTCGCCCAACTCAAGGTGGCTGGTCACCACGCGCGCGAACTTCCGCACCGGGCGGCCCTACACCCCGGTGGACACCTTCGTGCCGAGCGCGACCGCCGACTTCTGGGTGCCGGTGTTCGGCCGCACCTCGGGCGAGCGCTACCCGTTCTTCTTCGAGCTGAGCCTGCGCGGGGAGCGGCGCTTTCAGTGGGGGCCGCTGTCCTGCGCCGTGTACCTCGAGGTGCTCAACGTCACGAACACCATGAACCTGTTCTCGTGGGTGTACGGCGAGGGGAATTTCGCGAACGGGGAGGCCCCGACTCAGGGCCGCTTCACCCACCTGCCGATTCGTCCGTTCCTGGGCATGCGCGCCGAGTACTGAGCTTTCAGGCTGGCCCGAGGTCGCCCGCCCGGTCGAGGTGGGGTGCGCCCGCGGGGCGGCCCTCCGTGTGATGGTGCGTCTGGGGGCTTTCGAGGTCGCGGCAAGAAGGGCGGGGCGGTGAAGACACGGGTACTCGTCGTCGACGACAAGCCGCAGAATCTCTTCCTGCTCGGCACCCTGCTGCGCGCAAATGACTTCGAGGTCGAGACCGCGGCCGAGGGCGTCGAAGCGCTGGGCACGGCCCGCCTGCACCCACCCGGGTTGATCATCTCCGATCTGCTGATGCCGGTGATGGATGGGTACACCTTGCTGCGTCATTGGAAGGCTGATCCGCTGCTTCGCGCGATCCCCTTCATCGTGTACACCGCCACCTATACCGAGCCGGCCGACGAGCAGCTGGCGCTCCACCTCGGCGCTGACGCGTTCATTCGCAAGCCGACCGAGTCGACGGCGTTCCTGGCGCGCGTTCGCGCGGTGCTGGTGCCGCCAGAGGCGACCTCGCCCCATCCACCGCATCAGCCCACCGTGGACGAGACCGGGTTGCTGCGCGAGTACAACGAGACGCTGGT
>VFKJ01000566.1 GCA_009885595.1 Myxococcales bacterium
GACGGCGCCGCGGTGAGCTGGGTCGTTCCCAAAGGAGTGGTGCTCCGGTCCTCGGTCGAGATCTACCTGCCCTGATCAGTTCTCGAAGCAGAAGACCGGCGCCGCGCCCGGTCAACCGAAGTGGTACGCAGGACCATGGGCACCAAACGGAGGAGCAGCAGCGGGGCGTTCATGCTGGTCGGCCTCCTCCTCGGCGCGGTCTCGGGTTGTCGCAGCCCGGCAGGCCCCGACACCATCACCGTTCGTGGGCAGTCGCGATCGGACGCCCTGACGACCAGTGAGTCCAGACCGGCGAAGGTCCTCGCGTATCGGGACTTCGGCGTCGCGCAAGCAGCCCCCATCGATGCCGATGGCCGGTTCACCCTTGACGTCGCCCGGACGCCGTGCGGCCTGGTCTTTATCGACTCTGCTGATCACTTCGTCGGCTCCCTCTCGCTGGCTGCCGGCATCGAGACGCTGCCGTTGTCCATGGTGGACGCGAACGTGGCCGCGATCGACCTTCGGACGATCACCCTCAGCAACGGCCTCGGCGTCCCCCAGCACAACCCCATCGAGCCCGGCGGCGAGGCCGTGCTGAGCGAGACCGAGCTTGCAGCCTATCGCCTGCAGTCGTCGCTCTTCTCGGCCATCTTGAGGAATCTGGACATGAACGGCGACGACGTGATCGACGCGCTCTCCGACCGGCCCTACGGGATGATGTTCGGCGCTGACTTCGCGGGAGGCCCTCCTCCCACCGCCGATCCCGGCCCCGCGGGACCCCTGCCGCAGCTCAACGTGTTCCATTTCAACTTCAACGATCTCCACATCGCGGTGCAGACACCGCTGGCCGTGATCACCACCCCGGATGGTGGGAGCTTCACCGCCGACGGCCAGCCCGTCGTCAGTCGTGACCCGAACTGGTCGCCGTACCACTTCATCTTCCAGACCGGGTGGAGCGCCTTCGCCGCCGGCTCCTACGCCATCGACTACGGCACCGAACCCAGGCACGTGCAGTTCGAGCTCTCGAGCTCGCTGGGCTCGGGGAACTTCATCGTGGCGGCGAACCTGTGGATGGAGATGCAGGGTGCCACGCTGCACAAGCTGCACTGGCGCTGGAAGATGCTCGACGGAAGCGACCTCGACGCGACCCGGTTGTTGAGGCCGGACGTCACCATTCAGGTGTTCTACGGCGACGGTCCGCGTCCACCGCAGTGGATCCAGCGGCCCTTCACGATGCGCCCTGCGGACACCGAGGTCCTGGTCGACTTGAGCGAGGAGTCGACCCAGAAGCTGAAGGCCGTCCTCGTCTCGGCCAACGACCTCTTCGGCAACATGTACGGCACGTTCTACGCGATGCCGTAGCGCCTTCGCCCTCGAGGGTGCGCGCGTTGCGCTTCGAGCCGGTCTTCGCCACGCCGAAGGCCAACTCACTGACCGTGATGCTCGAGACCCCGATGTCCCCGACCTCGTGGCGCCGAAATCGCTCGATCACGCCCGGCGGCCGATCATTGATGAGCGCGATGCAGATGTCGGTGTCGAGCAGGTACTTCACGGCTTGATCGCCCGCCGGCGCTGCTGCGCAGACTGCTCGCGGCGCAGCCGCAGCCCCGGCTCGAACTCCCCGAGCGCCTCCTCCAGCGTGTCCCACCCCGCCTTCAGCGGGAGCAGAAGGACCCCGGCGCCGAAGTGCCGCACGGCCACCTCCTGGCCTTCCATGCGGTACGCGCGGGGGAGGCGCACGGCCTGGCTACGTCCTGACTTGAAGAGCTTGGCGGTGTCCATGGTGACTATCAATGGTAGCTACCAGCGAGGCGAAGGGCTCGAGGTCGGGCTCGTCCTTGTCGAACTTGCCGTCACCGAACACCGCGGCGCACAGCGACTCGGGCGTCTTGTCGGTGGTGGTGGTGAAGCGCAGCTCGACGAACTTCGAGTCGCTCACCGGTCGCTGCTCGATGGTGACGCCGTCGGTGGTGGTGACCCTCTCCCAGGC
>VFKJ01000271.1 GCA_009885595.1 Myxococcales bacterium
ACGCGCGCAACCGCGGCAAATCGGCTTGGGCCGTTTAACTGACCGGCATTGCGGCTTACCCTCTCCCCGACCCTCTCCCCCGCGGGGGAGAGGGAGAAAGAACTTCACGGCGTGCGGAGGACCTCGACGTCGTACGTGCGCTGCGTCGTCGCGAGGATCGTCAGAGAGCCGCCGGGGAAGTCGAGCGCGCTCGCCGACTGCAGCCGCGCCACCGGGTTGGGGCCTGAGCGATCGACACAGCCCCGCTCCGTTCCCGTGCAGTCTGGCAGCGCCACGCCCGCCTGCACGAAGCCGGTCGCCTCGCCCACCCTCACCGAGTACTGCGTGCCGTCGCGCTCGACGAAGTCGCTGTCGCCGCCGGGCACCACGAAGAGCACCCGCTCGTCCTGCACGTCGTTCAGATCCACCGTGGGGGGCGCGGCGTCCATCAGCGTCTCCACCCGCGAGGGCAGCCGCGGAATGCACGTGCCCTGGCGCAGGAAGATCGGCAGCTCGCCCAGCGGCGCCGCCACCGTCAGGTCCACCGGCCCCGTCGCGCGCGTCAGCCCGTCCCACGAGACCCACTCGCCCCGCGGCAGGTACACCGAGCGGCTCACCGCGCCTTCCTCGATCACCGGCGCCACCAGCAGCGCGCCGCCCAGGAAGTACTCGTCGCTGATCGTCCACCCCCGATCTTCCTCGGGAGTCACCATCGCCAGCGCGCGCACGATCGGCACGCCGAGCTCTTCGGCCTCGGCGGAGTGCGCGTCGAGGTACGGGTAGAGCTGAACGTGGAACTGCGCCCAGCGCTTGTAGTGCGCGAGCGTCTCCGTGTCGGAGTCGAGCTTCCAATTCCTCCGCGCGTCGAGGCCGTGGTGCGTGCGCATCACCGGCGTGAGCGCGCCCAAGGACACCCAGCGAAAGAAGAGCTCCTTCGTCGAGGGTGGATTCGTCGCTGACTGGTAGCCGGCGATGTCGTGGGCGTACATGCTGACGCCGCCGAGCCCGAGGTTGATGCCCATGGGGATCACCGTGGGCAGGCCGTCGTCTTGCTGGAAGCTGGTGCGCTGATCTCCGGCCCACACCACGGGCGTCACCGCGTTGCTGCCGAGCCACCCCGCGCGCGCGAAGAAGGTGCGCTGCTTGCCGTCGCTGGCGCGCTCGGCGAGCACCTCCTGGTTGAGCCGCGCCCATTCACGCGCGTAGCGGTTGTGCGCCTGGAGTGGGTCCTCTCCGCTGGCGAGCACCGCGTCGTGGGGCAGCCACTCGCCGTAGTCCGCCATCCACCCGGTGAAGCCGACGTCGAGCGCCTTGCGCAGGTAGCTCTTCACCCACTCGCGCGTGGCTGGCCGCGACAAATCGGCGAGCCCCGTCGGCTTGAAGGTGACCCCGCTGAACAGGTACGCGCCGCCATCAGGGCTGCCGACGAGATGTCCGCCGTCTTTCGCTTCTTCAAAGATGCGCGTGCCGTCGACCACGAAGGTGTTGAAGTAGGCCTGCCACGCGAAGCCCCCATCGCTCAGCTCGGAAGCGAGCGCCTCGGCATCGGGGTAGAGCGTGCGATCGGTGTCCCACTCCTCCACCAGGCGATAGCCGCTGGGCTCGTCGGTCGCGCCGCGGAAGTCCTCGGTCCAGATCGCCGACGAGGGGATGTGATTGTCGCGCAAGAGCGCCGCCACCCGCCGCACCTCGGCGGGGCCGAACACGGCGTCGTTCCACGGCGCGAACGCCATCGGCGGTGGACGCATCGGCCGCCCCAGCACGGTGCGCGTCGCGCGGCTCACCGCCTCGGCCGGGTTGCCCTCGTAGAGCCAGAGCGTGAACTTGTTGCTCCACACCTCGATGCGGAACACGTCGTCGCGCTTGCTGCACACCTCGAACACCGAGCGCGCGTCGCTGCCGACGAGCCCCTGGTAGCCGCGGTTCGACACCCAGGTGGGCAGCCCGAAGCTCGAGGCGTGCCGCGTGCCCACCAGGAACCAGAGCTCGGGATACTCGTCGTCCATCACCTGCTTGCCGATGCCCGGCTCGCTGGTCCACATCGCGAGCGTGTGGCCGCGGTGATCGACGCCGTCGGCCTGCGCGCCGAAGCCCAGAAAGCGATCCGCCGCCGCGCAGGAGAACGCGAGCGAGAGACGGTTGGTCTCCGGGTTCGCCGCGGTGAAGGTGATCGCGAGCTCGCCCACGCCCGTGGAGTTGGCCGTCAGCGACATCACCGGCGCGCCGCTGGCGTCCTTCCAGGTGCCGGTCGGCTTTCCCCCGACGGTGGAGTCCCACGCGAACTTCTGACCTTCCAGCCACTGCGGCGGGTTGTCGGTGATCTTGAAGCTGCCGTACTGCAGCTCGTAGCGCGCGCGACCCACGCGGGTCGCCACCGGGGCCACCACCGAGGAGGACTCCAGCAGCACCCGGTCGCCTGCCTTGATGGTGAAGAGCGTCGGCGCGCCCTCGAGCGTCAGCCCTCCGAGCTTCGGGTGCTCGGGCGCACAGGCGGCGAGCAGGAACATGACAAGGAAAGAGGTGCGCACGCGGGGGTGACTAGACCCAAATCACCTGCTCTCCAAGTGGCTGAATTCGCGTTCCGGGTCACCCAAGTGTCACCACGCCTTCGGGGGAGGTTGATGGAAAGGGGCCGGTCGGCTGTTGATGGGTCCATATGACCTCCGATCTGGCCGAGGACCGGGATCTCGCGTTGCAGCTGCACAAAGTCCTCAGTGAGATCGACCCCGCGCGCTGGCGGGACGAGATGGCCGCGGTGCTCAAGCCGAAGCTGCACGAGCTGCAGGCGAAGTTCGCGCAGCGCGCGCACCACGCGGAGCTCGCCAGCACGCTCGAGGCCGAGGTGCCCGGGCTCGACACCAGGCACCAGTGGCTCGCGTTCAAGAAGCGCCTGCAGCCCGCGTACATCGAGCTGGCGAAGCGGCTCAAGGCCGAGTCGATCCACGTGCCGTCGCTGCGCCCCACCAACTACGCGCGCAACGTCTTCCACGTCACCACCGCGGTGTGCGTGGTGGCGCTGCTGATGGTGCTGAACAACCCGCCGCTGGTGTTGGGCGTCGCGGTGGCCTTCGCGATCGCCGCGTGGACGACGGAGCTGAGCCGGCGCCTGAGCCCGCGCATCAATGGCCTGGTGATGAAGGTGTTCAACCCGGTGGCGCATCCGCACGAGGTGCAGCGGGTGAACTCGGCCACCTGGTACACCACCGCGCTGGTGTTGCTGGCCGCCACGCAGTCGACGCTGTTGTGCGTGACGGGGGTGGTGGTGCTCGGCATCGGAGATCCCATCGCCGCGCTGGTAGGCCGCCGCTTCGGGCGCATCAAGCTGCTGCACGGCCGCTCGCTCGAGGGCACGCTCGCGTTCGCGCTCAGCGCCACGGTGGCGACCTTCATCGCGTTCATGGTGTTTCAACCCGCGCTGGGCGTGGGCCTGGCGCTGGGCCTCGCCGGTGCGGCCTCGGTGGCGGGCGCGCTGGCAGAGCTGTTCAGTCTGCGCGTGGACGACAACTTCTCCATTCCGCTCAGCGCCGCCGCGGGGGTCGCGCTGGTGACCGCGCTCCTGCACGTTGCTGTGTAAGCCCTCTCCCCGACCCTCTCCCCCGCGGGGGAGAGGGAGACGCTGAAAACCCAGCCCTCTCCTGCGAGGCGTTCTCAGGAGAGGGCCAG
>VFKJ01001039.1 GCA_009885595.1 Myxococcales bacterium
CCGCGGACGATCTGCCCCATGTGCCCGAAGTACTCGTCGAGGAACTGCAGCACCTCGCGCGGCGCCATCGTCTCGCTCATCGAGGTGAAGCTGCGAATGTCGCTGAAGAGGATCGTCACCTCGCGCTGCACGGGCTCCAGCGCCTTGCCGCCCGACGCCAGCACGCGCTGCACCACCTGCCGGGGGAGGAAGCGCGAGAGGTTTTCCCGACGGCGGATGTCCATGAACATCGCGCCAGAGCGGTGGTTGGTGAAGCCAATCAGCAGCCCCAGCGCCAGCAGGCAACTGCACGCCACGCCCGTCCACACCGGGTGCGCCCAGCCCTGCAGCACCGCCACCACGGCGACCGACGCCACCGAGACCGCGGTGGAGAGCGCCACGTGGATCAACCGCGCCCGGGCGACCGAGAAGCAGATCAACAGCGCGAAGCTGGCGGTGACGATCTCCGGCCGCGGCGCGATGTGCATGCGCTGGTCGTTCCACGCGTGGAAGAGAAAGAACCCGGCGTCGACGAAGATGTACGAGCCCACCAGCCACAGCGCGAGCTTCGGGTCACCCTTCTTGATCACCTGGGTCGCGATCACCGTGACGACGCAGAAGGACAGGTAGAGCAAGACCACCGCCTCCCTGAGCGGACTCTCGGGCGGCGGCACTTCGGCGAGCCTGCCCACCACCATCGTCGACAGCCCGATCATCGACATCACCGCCAGGCGGGTGATGGCGACGAAGCGTTCTCCGATGAGCGCGCTCTGGGCGCGCACCTGCAGATCGTCTTGCTGCTGCTCGAGGCGGATCTGCGCCAACGTGGCGCTCTTCTCGGGTTGGTTCGCCACGGGGGGAAGTGTAGCAGCGTTTTCCCCTCACCCCGACCCTCTCCCCTGTGGGGGAGAGGGAAGTCAGCGGTGCTCGGAGGTGTGCGCGTGCGCGATGGCCGTACGCAGCGAGGGCCCCAACCGTGACTCCAGCAACACCACCTTGCCGTCGTGGATGGTCTTGACCGCATCCGCTCGGATGTCGAAGTCGCCCGCGTTCTCCACGTAGATGTTCAGTCCATGGCGCTGCACGCCACGCACGGCGCCGAACGGCACGCCGCCTTCTTCGAGGTACACCTGATCACCGATCTGAACGCGCGCCATGACGCACCTCCTGCTTCGAATACATATGCCCGCGGACGCGCGCGCGTAAGCGCGCTACCCAGCCGAGTGGCCAGTCTCTGCGCAGCCCCCTGCCCAGCCGCCCCAGTCAGACCGCGCACCTGTGGCAGGCACGGCGCCTGAAGCGCGCCCGCGCCCATGCTCAGTGCCCTCGCTTTCCTCCTCGGCGCGTTCGACGTCGTGGTCGAGCCCCCCGTCGGTCAGAAGTCCACCCTCGACTGGAGCAAGCCCGTCTCGTGCCTCACCTTGCGGCCCACCAGCCAGGTGCCCTCGGGTGAGTACCGGGTGCAGTGCGAGCGCGCCTCGCGCACCTGCTACGCCGCCCCCACCCGCGTGCTCGTCGACGGCGTCGAAGGTGAAGAGCCGCTCGCGCGCGTCGCGGAGATCTGTCCCGCGTGGCTCGACGGCATCCTCCAGCAAGAGGTCGAGCTGCACCACTGGCGCTTCGAAGAGGCGATCGCCGAAGCCCCGCCAGGCTGGTACCGCGACGAGCGCGGGCGGGTGATGCAGGTCAACTTCGATCTCGGACGCCGGGTCTTCCTCGGCGGCGCGTGGGCACCGTATTACCGGCCCGACGGCACCGGCTTCGTGCTCGGCCGCGCGCGGGTGGAGTTCGGCGGCATGGCCACCCTCAACTCCGACCAGCGCAACCAGCAGCACCGCTTTCACTTCCTGGAGGCGACCGCCTGGCTGGGACAAACCCCGCTCGACACCCGCTTCGAAGCGAGCGTGTTTCGCTACGAGACCAGCACGCGCAGGCAGCGCGCCCCCCTGTGGATCACCACCTTCGTGGGAGAACCGCGCCGCTTCGACTTGCCGCTCAACATCGGCTGGGCCGGAGAGGTCGGGCGCGTCGAGTCGCTGGGCGCGAAGAACTTCGTCACCTTCGTCGAGCTCGACGCCACCGCGGACCTCTGGAACTCGGCCGACCTCGATTCGTTCGTGCGCCTGCGGCTGGGTCCGGCGCTCGAGTACGACGCCGAGGCCAGGGGGGTGTACCTGCGGCCCGCGGTCGCCCTGGAGACCGACCTCACCCTCGATCGCGACGGCTTCCACCACCTCACCGCCTCGGTCGCGGGAGAGAAGTTGTTCTTCGAACCGGCCCTCGAGGGACGCGGGGGGTCTCCGAATCGCCTGAGAATGAAGGCCGGGTACGAGGTGATTCTCGTCGCGATCAATGACTACCCGCTCACGCTCGCGCTCGAGGCGCGCGGCACCTGGCGCGATGACGTGCCCGCGCTCAGGGGCTGGGAGTTCTCGTTCAACGCGGGCCTGCGGTTCAGCCTGTGGGCGCCCGCGCGGCACCTGAGCCAGCAGGTGAAGGCGCGGCCCGCGTTCGTGGGGCCTGTGTTGCCGATCGCCAATCCACCCGCGCCGGCGGTGGAGGAGCCTGCTCCAGAACCCGCGCCCGAGCAGGGCGGCGTGAGCGACACCGAGAAGTTGATCCACGCGGCGAAGGCGCTGCGGGGCAAGTGAACGTGCGGCCCCTCACCCCGACCCTCTCCCCGCTGGCGCAGGGAGAGGGAGACAGATGATCTTCCTGATCAGCGCGCTGCTCGCCGCCTCCCCCTGCCAGGGCACCGAGCTCGACGGGCACCCCTTCGCCACCTGCTTCGACCCCTGGGTGGGACTCGAGCTGGGTGGCGGTGTGCTGATCAGCGGCACCGGATTGAGTGGCTCGGCGAGCGCGGGGGTGCGCCTGCGCGGTGAACGCGAATC
>VFKJ01000850.1 GCA_009885595.1 Myxococcales bacterium
CGCTGTCGAGGTAGCGCAGCGCGCCCCATTGCCGGGGTGAGGGGCCTTCCTGCGCGAAGCGGCGCAGCGGCGCGTCGGCCAGCGAAGGCGGCAACAGCGCCAGCCACTCGTTGACCTCGGCGTCGCCCTCGGAGGCCGCGAAGCCCTCGGCGAGCAGCTGCAGCAGCGCCGGCGTCGCGGGGAAGAGGGTCTGGTACGGCGACTGGCGCACCAGCGCCCTGGCGTCTTCTTCGCGGCCCAGCTGGTGGAGCGCGCCCACCTTGAGCGAGAGCAGCGTGGGGTAGGCGCCCCTGGCGTCGGCGAGCACCGCGTCGATGGTGGTGAGCGCCTCGGCGGGCTTGCCTTCGCGCAGCTCGGCTTCCGCGCGCTCGACGCTGCTGGGGGGCAACAGCGCCCACGCCGCGGGCACCAGCGCGGTCAGCCCCGCCGTCACCAGCAGGCTCACCTTGAACTGGCGATCGAGCTGGCGCGCGAGGCGGCCCACCGTGCGCACGCCCTTCATGCTGCGCTCGCTCAGGCTGGTGGCGGTGTCCTTCACCGCCGTGAGCGTCTGGGTGGTGACCGCGTTGAGCACCAGCCGGGTCTGGGTGGAGAGGGCGAGCATTTCCGCTGGCAGCACCGAGCGCAGCGCCTGCACCAGGGCCGCGCCGTCCTTGGGGCGATTGAGGGCCTTCTTCTCCAGGCACGACATCACCAGCTTCACCAGCAGCGGGTAGGGGCCCACGTGCGGCGCCACCGCGTCGAGCGGCGGGGGCGGCTCGCGCACGTGCTGCTCGAGGTAGTCGCGCGCCTCCGGGCCCTCGAAGGGCAGCCGGCCGGCGAGCATGCGGAAGGCCACCACCCCGAAGGCATAGACGTCGGTGCGCGGATCCACCGGCTGGGCCATCGCCTGCTCGGGCGCCACGTAGGCGGGCGTGCCCACGGCCTGGCCCGGCAAGCTCATGAAGGGATCGGCGCCTTGCAGCAGCTCGGGCTTGGCAGGGCCGGAATCGGTGTCGAGCTCCATCAGGCGCGCGATGCCGAAGTCGAGCAGCCGCGCCTGCTCACCGCGCGGCCCGGCGCCGATGACGATGTTCTGCGGCTTCAAGTCGCGGTGAATGATGCCGCGCTCGTGCACCGCGGCGAGCCCCTCGGCGAGCTGGAGCAGGGTGCGGATGGCGCGCCTGGGCTCGAACGGCCCCAGTCGCAGGGCCTTCTCCAGCGTCTCTCCTTCGGCCAGCTCGAGCACCAGCACGGTGCCGTCGCGCTTGTTGGTCTCGAAGTCGATGACCCGCACCACCGAGGGGTGGTCCACGGTGGAGAGCAGCTGCGCCTCGCGTCGGAAGCGCTCGCCCATCGCGGGCTGCGCGGAGAGATCGCGCTTGAGCACCTTGAGCGCCACCTGGCGGCCCAGCGAGACCTGCTCCGCGAGGAAGACCTCGGCCATGCCTCCACCGCCGAGGTGGCGGATGAGCTTGAAGCGGCCTCCGAGGACGAGCCGGTCACTCGACACGCCCGAGGTGTACCCCGCCCTGAGAGGGTTGACCAAGCCAGAGAACCGTCCGTTCACCCCGAGCGGAGTCGAGGGGCCTCAGGGCGTAAACGCGGCTGCCAGCTCGGCGAGCTTGTCGGTGTTCACGAAGTCCGCGTGCGCGTCCTTCGCGGCGGCCCAGTACGCGGCGGTGTCCGGGTTGGAGAAGAGCCGGATGCGCCGGCCGTTCGCGTGTGCGCCGTTGATCAAGTTCTCCAGCTGCTTTCGCTGCGTGGTGGGGATGGTGCCCGCGCCGTCCCACTGCATGAAGCTGTAGTAGTTCACCGCGTAGTAGCCCCACTTCCCGTCGGCCGGCGGGTCGCTGGTCGAGAAGTCGTTGCTGTCGCGGATGTACGGGCGCGGGGCGGGACGATCGACGAGCGCCTTCTTGCCCGCGGCGTCTCCGGTGAGCACCACGGTCACCGCGCCTGGCTGCGCTTCACCGGCGTCGTCGAAGCGGGTGAGGAAGGCGTAGTCGGCGAGCTGGGTGGCGAGCTGGTTCTGCAGCCCGGCGCTGCCCTGCTTGAGATCGAGCCAGAGATAGAAGGGCTTGCCGTCGCCGTGCACCGAGCCCCCGTTGGCCGCGACGCGCTGGGCGAGCGGATCGAGATAGAGCGTCTTGAGCGAGCCCTTGAACGGAGCGCCGTCGTGCGAGACGCCGATGTCGCTCGAGTCGAGCCACACGTCGGCTTCCACGCTCTCGAACTTCGCGTCGAGCGCGTCGAGCAGCGGGCGGGGGTGTTCGTAGTCGTTGTGCGCGTGCTTGAACGACGGGTTGACGCTGGGCCCGGCGTCGATGTCCGGGAGCACGGCCGGGCAGGCAGACAGCAGGACGGCGAGGAAGAGCTGGCGCATCGGGGCGCGACGATAGCGCCCCCGCTCAAGCCGCGCGCGCCGAGAGCTGCGCCTCGAACGCCTGGCGATCTCGCGCGAGCGCGCAGGCGAGGCCCGCGTCCACCTCGCCGCGCAGCACCAGCTGCAGGAGCGATTGATCGGCCGTGTGACTGATCAGCGGCGTCACCTGATCGACCACGCCCTCGCGCAGGGTGCGCCGCACCGCCTCGGTGGCGGGGAGCAGCTCCCAGCACAGGCTGCGGCCCCCGCCCTTCTTCGGCACCAGGCTCTGCGCGAACAGGCCGCGCAGCACCGTCGCCAACGCCCACGGGCGGGAGAGCTCGACCAGTTTTTGCGCCGCCGCCAGCGCGGTCTTTGCGTGCACCACCCCCAGCACCAGCCGCCCGCGCGCCGCCAGCGCGACCGCGGCCTCCAGGGTGGCGGCGTCGTCGAGCTGGCCCACCACCACCAGGTCCGCGTCTCCACGACGCGCGTCTTCCAACGCGGCGGCGAAGCTGGGCGCCTGCACGCCGATCTCGAGCTGCTGCACCAGGCCCTGTCTGGGGTCGAGCAGGTAATCGAGTGGACTCTCCAGCATGGAGACTTCGAGCGCGCGCCGCTCGAGCGCGTCCTGCACCAGCGACGCCACGGTGGTGGACGTGCCCTGCCCCGCCCCCCCTGCCACCACCCAGAGGCCGGTGCCGGTGAGCACCTGCGCCAGCTCTTCAGGCAGCCCCAGCGCGGCTGGCGTGGGCACCTTGCGGGGGAAGGCGCGCACCGTGACCCGCAGGCCGTCGCGCCCTTCTTCACCGCGCACGTAGAACACCGAGTACTTCGAGGGCTGGCAGAACTCGAAGTTGCTGCGGCGGCTGAGGGCGTCGCGCATCGAGGGCGGGGCGAGGGCCAGCACCGCCTCGCGCAGCTGGGCGGCGCTGAAGATGCCCAGGTGTTCGAGGCACAGCAGGCGGCCGTCGACGCGCGCGAAGGCGTACCGATCGGTGGCGAGGTGCAGGTGGCTGGCGCGCTTGGCCACCAGCTGGGTGATCACCGTCAGCAACGTCGAGCGGCTCGAGTTGCTGCGCGGCTCGCTCGGACTTCCCGCGGGGAGCCCGCGGCCGGTGGAGATGAGCTCTTCGCCGCCCGTCGCCAGCGAGGCGCGCGAGGTGACCTTCTCGCCCTGCGCCTGCAGCTGGATCCACAGGGAGCCCCGCGGGGTGTCGAGGGCGAAGCCGATCTGCCTGCCCGCGAGGAAGTCGTCGGCGCAGTCGCGCGGCACCGCGCCCGCGTAGACGAGGAGCACCTGCCCAGGCCGCAGCGGCTGCTTGTAGATGGGGCTGCTGACGCCGTGCGCGTCGATGAAGGCGCCGGGCGTGCCCGAATCGAGCCTGACCGTCCCGCCGGGGTGGGTGAAGAGATAGTCCGCGAGCCGATCGAAAGCCGCCATGCGGAGGCGGGTTGCAAGCGCTGCACCCGGGCGCGAGCTCAGCGTGTCCGTGCGTGTGCGCGGGCCTGGGCGCTCACTGCTTCGCCCGAGGCAGCTCGGTGGGGGCCTCACCAGTCACCCGCGCGGGCTCCCCGGGCACCGGGACCACCGGACTCTGGTCGAGCATCGTTGCGGGAATGAAGGAGGCGATCCGGCTGCGCCTGGCGATGGCGACCTTGCGCCTGGCCTCCAGCGCGCGGCGTTCCTTCCTGGTGACGGCGTCGGTGCGGCTGGCCAGCTCCACCAGCCGCTCTTCGATGGCGGCCAGCTCGTCGTCGAGCAGCAACGCCTGCACGTTGCGCAGCTTGCCCCGGCCCAGCACGTTCTCGGTCGCCACCGGTACCGCGTGCGCCGATTCCAGCCGCACCGCGCCGTCGGGGGTCTCACGGACGAGCTCCAGCTCCATCAACAGCCCGTCGCGCCTGGCGCCGTTGACGTCGTCGAAGTCCTGGTTCGAGACGAGGTTACCCAGGGAGAAGACCACCAGGCCCTTGCCGCCCTGGCTGCGCTCGAGGAACTCCACCGGCTGCAGCACGTGCGGGTGGTGGCCGATCACCGCGAAGGCCCCGGCGTCGATCATCTGCTGCGCGAGCTTCCGGTCCTCGGGCGCGGGCGCGAACTTGTACTCGGCGCCCCAGTGGATGGTGACGATCAGCGCGTCGACCTCGGCGGCCCGCGCGCGGATGGTGGCGAGGAAGGCCTCGACGCTGTGACCGCCGCCGATGGGCTCGATGGGGTACGGCACCGCGGGCACGTGCGGCAGCTTCTCGTCTTTCTTGTTGTTGAAGCCGTTGAGCCAGCGCGTCACCGCGAGCAGGCCGATGCGCAGCCCGTTCTTCTCGAGCACCAGGGGCGTCCACGCTTCCTCTGCGTTGGCGCCCGCGCCCGCGGTGAGCAGGCCCGCTTCGCCGAGGGCGGCGCGGGTGGCGGTGATGCCTTCCTGGTGCTGATCCAGGCAGTGGTTGTTGGCGAAGGTGGCGACGTCGACGCCCACGCGCTTGAGCGAGCCCAGCAGCGCGGGCTTCGCGTTGAAGATCATCACGCCGGTCTCAGGCCGCTTGAAGGTGCCGACGGGCGTCTCCAGGTTGACCACGGCGAAGTCGGCGCGAGAGAGCACGGGGGCGAGCGGGCCGAGCACGTGATCCCACCCGTCGTTGTTCGAGTCCTCGCCGATGCGGGCGTGCATCGCCGCGACGTACTTCACGGGGCCATGCGGAATGACGTCGCCGCCGAACACCAGGGTCACCCGCGCGGGGGCCTGGCCCAGCAGCGACAGGAGAAGGAGGGACGTCGTCAGCACGCGCGCGGGAGTATGCGCTGATCTGCCCGCGGTGATCAGCAGGCGCCGATGCAACAGCTGAGTAGCGAAGCGCTACCCGCCGTCACACGACGCCGTGGCGTCGCAGGAGACTGCGAGAAACGAGCGTCCCCTCCTTCTCTTCTGAAGGCGAATCCTCTATCGGGCACCCATGCGACTGCGTTCCCTGGGTGTCCTCCTGCTGCTGGCCGGTTGTGGTGGTCCCGAAGTCGATGTGGACGGTGGCAGCGGCGGTGGCTTTACGACCGGCGGGGGCTCTGCCACGGGCGGCGGCACGGCGAC
>VFKJ01000926.1 GCA_009885595.1 Myxococcales bacterium
AGCTGGAGTTGAAAACAGCCGCCGCGGAGGAGCCGCGCACCAACAAGGCGCTAGTCTGGATCTCGATCGGGCTGGCGTTGATCGCGCTCGCGCTCGCGGTGTTGGCGCTGAAGTAGATCTCCCTCTCCCCCGCGGGGGAGAGGGTCGGGGAGAGGGGTAGAACCCTCACAAGAATCCCTGCAGCACGGGGTTCCTCATCGCTAGGGTCCCCCGCCATGGAGAGCGCACGCGTCGCCAGCTTCGGTACCTCGGTGTTCACAGAATTTTCCCGGCTCGCCGCGCAGCACGGCGCGGTCAACCTCGGGCAGGGCTTCCCTGACTTCGACGGCCCCAAGGAGATCGCCCAGGCGGCGATCGACGCCATCAATGGCGGGGTGAACCAGTACGCGGTCGGGCAGGGGGCCCCGGTGCTGCGGGCGGCCATCGCGGCCCACAGCAAGCGCTTCTACGGGCAGGTGGTCGATCCCACTTCGGAGATCGGCGTCACCTCCGGCGCCACGGAGGCGATCTTCGACGCGGTGCTGGCGCTGACGAACCCGGGCGACGAGGTGGTGCTGTTCGAGCCGTTCTACGACTCCTACCTGGCGTCGGTGCAGCTCGCACAAGCAACACCGCGTTTCGTGCGACTGCGAGCGCCCGATGCTGCACATGCACAATGGTGGATCGACGACGCCGAGCTCGCGGCCGCCTTCTCGCCCCGCACCAAGCTGGTGATCGTCAACACCCCCCACAACCCCACGGGGAAGCTCTTCACCCGCGCCGAGCTGGAGCGGATCGGAGAGCTCACGAAGAAGGCCGGCGCGGTGCTGCTGAGCGACGAGGTCTACGAGCACCTGGTCTTCGACGGCCAGAAACACCTGCGGCCGGCGATGCTGCCCGGGTTCAGCGACTTCACCCTGACCATCTCCAGCGGGGGCAAGAGCTTCTCCTTCACCGGGTGGAAGATCGGCTGGTACCTCGGGCGTCGCGAATTGGTGAGCGCGGTGCAGAAGGTGCACCAATGGGTGACATTCTGCTCCGGCGCGCCGTTCCAGGTGGCGATCGCGAAGGGGCTCGAGCTGCCTGACTCGTATTTCGAGCAGTTCCTGAGCGACTACACCCGGCGGCGCGACTTCCTCACGGGGGCGCTGACGAAGGCGGGGTTCGAGGTGCTGCCCTGCGCGGGCACCTACTTCCTGATGGCGCGCACCGACCGGCACCGCCGATCCGGAGAGGACGACGTCGCCTTCTGCCGGCGGCTGCTGGTGGACCACGGCATCGCGACGATCCCGACCTCCGGGTTCCATTCGCCCGAGCACGCGGTGCACGTGCACGGCATGGCCCGCTTCGCGTTTTGCAAGACCGACGCGGTGCTCCAGGCGGCGGCAGATCGGCTGGCAAAGCTTTCCCCCTCTCCCCGCGGGGGAGAGGGCTGACGCGTCTGCCCCAAGCTGCTAGTTCCCACCCTGTGCAAGCCCCTGCATCCGCACCCTTCAAGCTTCGTCACCACGTCCGCATCGTCACCGCGGCCTCGCTCTTCGACGGCCACGACGCGGCCATCAACGTGATGCGTCGGATCATGCAGTCCTCGGGCGCCGAGGTGATCCACCTGGGTCATAACCGCTCGGTCGCGGAGATCGTGCACTGCGCGATTCAGGAAGACGTGCAGGGCATCGCGATCACCTCGTACCAGGGCGGCCACGTCGAGTACTTCAAGTACATGATCGACCTGCTCAAGCAGGCGAACGCGAACATCAAGGTGTTCGGCGGTGGTGGCGGCACCATTCTCCCCGCCGAGATCGAAGAGCTGCACAAGTACGGCGTGGCGCGGCTGTACTCGCCCGACGACGGGCGGGCGATGGGCCTGCAGGGGATGATCGACGACGTCATCAAGCAGTGCGACTTCGAGAAGCGCCTGGCGGAGTTCAAGCCGATGCTCCCGAAGCTGCGCGATCGCGATCCTTCGACGCTGGCCTCGCTCATCACCATCGCCGAGAACTTTCCCGACGCAGGTGACGGGCTGCGCACCGCGCTGGCTGAGCTCTCCAAGGCGAACCCGCGGGTGCCGGTGCTGGGCATCACCGGCACGGGCGGCGCGGGAAAGTCTTCGCTCGTCGACGAACTGGTGCGGCGCTTCCTCACCGACTTCAAGGACAAGACCATCGCGGTGATCTCGGTCGATCCCTCGAAGCGGAAGACCGGCGGCGCGCTCCTGGGCGATCGCATTCGCATGAACGCCATCGACGACCCGCGCGTGTACATGCGCTCGCTGGCCACCCGGCAGAGCAACCTCGCGCTCTCCAAGCACGTGCGCGAGTCGATCGAGATCTGCCGCGCGGCCGGCTTCGACCTGATCGTGGTGGAGACCTCGGGCATCGGCCAGTCCGACACCGAGATCACCGATCACGCCGACGTCTCGCTGTACATCATGACCGCCGAGTACGGCGCGGCCACGCAGCTCGAGAAGATCGACATGCTCGACTTCGCGGACATCGTCGCCATCAACAAGTTCGACAAGCGCGGCTCGCTCGACGCCATGCGCGACGTGCGCAAGCAGTGGAAGCGCAACCACAACGCGTTCGATCGCAAGGACGAGGACGTGCCGGTGTTCGGCACCATCGCCTCGCAGTTCAACGATCCCGGCATGAACCAGCTGTACCGGGCGATCCTCGAGGTGCTGACGAAGAAGACGGGCGCGAAGTTCGAGAGCCACCTCGCGCTGACCCCGGGCATGAGCGAGAAGAAGTGGATCATTCCGCCCGAGCGCACGCGCTACCTCGCGGAGATCGTCGAGACCTGTGAGTCCTACGACGGCTTCGTGCGCGCCCAGGCGGCGATCGCGCGGCGGCTGTACCAACTGCACGGCACCATCGAACTGCTCCGCGCGAACGTGGGGAAGAAGAAGCTCGAGATCGTCGAGCCGAAGTCTCCGGGCGACGTGGTGCAGGTGACGCAGAAGGTGGAAGGCGAGCCTTCATTCCTCGCCGAATTGGTCTCGCTCTACAACGAGCTCGAGGGCCGGCTGTCGAACGAGTCACGCAGGCTGCTCGCCGACTGGCCCGCCACGAAGAAGCGCTACGCCGCGGCGAAGTACCAGTACCAGGTGCGCGACAAGGTGATCGAGCTCGACCTCACCACCGAGTCGCTCTCGCACCTGAAGATCCCCAAGGTCTCGCTGCCGAAGTACGAAGACTGGGGCGACGTGCTCACGTGGCTGCTGCGCGAGAGCCCTCCCGGGCAGTTTCCGTTCACCGCCGGCGTGTTCCCGCTCAAGCGTGACGGCGAAGATCCCGCGCGCATGTTCGCCGGCGAAGGCGGCCCGGAGCGCACCAACAAGCGCTTCCACTACGTCTCGCGCGGGCTGGCGGCCAAGCGGCTCTCCACCGCGTTCGACTCGGTGACGCTGTACGGGGAAGACCCGGATCCGCGGCCGGACATCTACGGGAAGGTCGGCAACTCCGGCGTGTCGATCGCCAGTGTGGATGACGCGAAGAAGCTCTACTCGGGCTTCGATCTCTGCGACCCCTCGACGTCGGTCTCGATGACCATCAACGGTCCGGCGCCCATGGTCTTAGGCTTCTTCCTCAACGCGGCGATCGACCAGGGCTGCGAGAAGTGGATCAAGGCGCAGGGCAAGGGCGCCGAGATCGAGAAGAAGATCGACGAGCTGTTCGCCAGGCGAGGCGTGCCGCGGCCGAGGTACCAGGGCGCGCTCCCCGAGGGCAGCGACGGGCTGGGGCTGATGTTGCTGGGCGTGTCCGGCGACGAGGTATTGCCTGCGGACGTCTACGCGAAGATCCGCGCGGCCACGCTGTCCTCGGTGCGCGGCACCGTGCAGGCGGACATCCTGAAAGAGGACCAGGCGCAGAACACCTGCATCTTCTCCACCGAGTTCGCCCTGCGGGTGATGGGCGACATCCAGCAGCACTTCATCGACCACAAGGTGCGGAACTTCTATTCCGTGTCGATCAGCGGGTACCACATCGCGGAAGCAGGGGCGAACCCGGTCAGCCAGCTCGCCTTCACGCTCGCGAACGGCTTCACCTTCGTCGAGTACTACCTCTCGCGCGGCATGTGCATCGACGACTTCGCCCCCAACCTGTCCTTCTTCTTCAGCAACGGAATGGACCCCGAGTACACGGTGCTCGGGCGCGTGGCCCGGCGCATCTGGGCGAAGGCGATCCGCGACAAGTACGGCGGGAACGATCGTTCGCAGAAGTTGAAGTACCACATTCAGACCTCGGGCCGTTCGCTGCACGCGCAGGAGATCGCGTTCAACGACATTCGCACCACGCTGCAGGCGCTGCTGGCGTTGATGGACAACTGCAACTCGCTGCACACGAACGCCTACGACGAGGCGATCACCACGCCGACCGAGGAGAGCGTGCGGCGGGCGCTGGCGATTCAGTTGGTGATCAACAAGGAGTTCGGCCTGTCGAAGAACGAGAACCCCACGCAGGGCTCGTTCATCGTGGAAGAGCTGACGGACCTGGTGGAGGCGGCGGTGCTCACCGAGTTCCGCGCGATCTCCGAGCGGGGCGGGGTGCTCGGCGCGATGGAGCGCATGTACCAGCGCTCGAAGATCCAGGAAGAGTCGCTCTATTACGAGACGATGAAGCACGACGGGACGCTGCCGATCATCGGCGTGAACACGTTCCTCGATCCGAAGGGCTCGCCCACCGTCCAGCCGCCGGAAGTGATCCGCGCGACGAAGGAAGAGAAGGACTACGCGATCTCCGCGCGCGACGCGTTCTGGAAGCGGAATGAGGCCACCGCGCCGGCTGCGCTCCAAGCAGTCCAGAGAGCCGCTCTCGACAACGCAAACGTGTTCGCCGCGCTGATGGAGGCTTGCAAGGTCTGCACGCTCGGCCAACTCTCGGGCGCGCTCTACAAAGTTGGCGGGCAATACCGTCGCAACATGTAACCGTCTCCCTCTCCCCCACAGGGGAGAGGGTCGGGGTGA
>VFKJ01000919.1 GCA_009885595.1 Myxococcales bacterium
CCGTTGATGATGCGCTTGAACTCGAAGGCGCCGTTGAGCGGGAGGTCGACCGTGAGGGGCAATGGCCGCGCTTTCTTCGCATCCCAATCGCCCAGCTCGGGGCCCGACCCCACGACGGAGCCGGTGCCGGTGAAGGTGACCCGCCTGCTCCCCATCGGGAGCGCGGTGTTCGCGCCCTCTTCGAGCGTCACCCTGCCCGCTTCGACCTTCACGTTCACCGCGGAGCCGTCCGCGGCGATGCGCGCGATCACCACCCGATCCTTCGTCACTTCGATGGGAACGGCGACGCCGTCCCGAAGCGCGGGCGATTCGGCGCGCAGCTTCATCCACTTTGCGACGTGCGCTTTGAGCGGGTGCTCGACGAAGCGCATCGATTGGCGGTTGTCGGGTTCTTTCGCGCCCTCGAAGCCGACCTCGGTGCCCCAGATGATCGAGGGCGTGCCGCGCATGGAGATCAAGAACGCGAGGGCCTGTTTGACCTTCTCCACGTCGCCTCCGCACTGGCTCGTGATTCGCGGCAGATCGTGGTTGTCGACCAGCGTCACCAACGCGTTGGCGTCGGGGTAACGGCGGTCGTTGGTGAGCACCGCCGCCAGCTTCGCGGGCGATTCGCCTCGGCAAAACACGTCGGCGATCGCGAAGCCGAGGGGGAAGTCGAACATCGAGGTGAACCGGCCTTCTCTCCAGGTCTTCGCCACCAGGCCGGGATCACCGTCGAGCAACTCGCCTAGCAACATGAAGTCGAAGGAGCCGTTGAACTTCGCCCAGAAGTCGAGCGGCAGGTGTTTGACGGCGTCGAGACGGAAACCGTCAGGCCTGGCGACCCGGAAGCCACCTCCGGGCAGCGCCGAGCAGGTACTCGAACACTTCCGGCTTCTCAGTCGCGAGATCAGACAGCCCGTGCACGTCGTTCATCACCAACTGCGTCGCGTCGTTCCAGTCCGTCACCCCGCCCCGTCGGTGAAACCACTCGGGCCTGGCGGCGTAGAGCGGCGCGTCCGGCCCCACGTGATTGAGCACCACGTCGAGCATCAGCTTCATCTGCCGGCGATCCAGCTCCGCGCGCAGGCGGGCGAGCATCAGCTCGTCACCGAAGCGCGGCTCCAGCGCCGAGAGATCCCACGTCCAATACCCGTGGAAGGCGCCGTACCCGTGCCACTTCTGGGTGCGCATCTTGAAGATGGGCGAGAGCCACACCGTGTCGAAGCCCAGCGATTGGATCCAGTCGAGGTGCTCGATGAGCCCCAGCAGATCTCCGCCGTGGAACGCCTGCGGATCTTCAGGCGAGGCGTCGCCGTCGTTCTTGCGATCACCGTTGGCGAAGCGATCGACCATCGCGAAGTAGATCCCGCTGGGCCGCGCAGACGCTTTCGGCGCAGCAGCGGCCCCGGCCATCACCCCGTCCATCAACACGCCCACCCGGTTCGCGATGTCGGACGCGGCGTTGGCGATCGCGTCGGCTTCCTTCTCGTGGTCGTACATCAGGATCACGGGGATCTCGAAGGGGTCGCTCGCCTTCGCCCCGTCGGCGCGCGAGGCGGTGAGCGTGGTGCTGACCTCCCAGCCATAGCGACCATCGAGCTGCGAGAAGAACTGCACCCGCTGCTCGACCAACAACACGAAGGGCACCTCGCCCGCGGCCTTCTTCAGCGCGTCGAAGCGGGCGTCGGTGAGCCGCTGCGCCACGATCGCTTCCATCGGCACCTCGAGCACCTCGAGGTTGTGATCTTCCAGCTCCGCCTTGATCGCCTTCTTGAGCGCCTCGGGAGGGGCGAACGGCGCGCCGGAGTAACCGGGGTCGACGATGTACGCGATGGCGATCTTCGCCCGCTCCGCCAGACGCTGACGGGGGATCTTCGGCAGGCAGCCCGCGCAGAGCGACACCACCACCAGCAAGACGAGCGCGCGCATCAGAACCACCCCTCGGACTCCAACGACACCAGGTGATGCCACGAGATGGTCCCCGTCGGCGTGAAGGCCGCGAACTGATCGAGCTTCTCGGCGAAGGCGTTGCCGAACGCGGCGTGCTGGCTCGAGAGCTGGAAGCCGTACAAGAGCCGAATCGAGGGCCGCGCGTAGATGCCGAAGCCCGTGGGGTTGAGCACGATGCCGGTCTTGAGCTGCCAGTTGATGCGCATGTTCGAGTCGCCGAACTCGTGGCCCAGCGCGTTCACCACGCCCTTGTCGTTCTGGAAGATCGAGTCGAAGTTGGTGCGGAAGAAGTTGCCGTTGAGCGAGACCTCGCGGCTGACCGAGTTCTCCAGCAGCCAGTGCACCGTGCGGCTGAAGTACAGCTGCAGCCGCAAGATGGTCGAGAGGTAGGTGCGGTTGTCTTCGCCGGCGAAGAGCTTGTTGGCGTAGTCGCGGTCCTCCCCGTAGAGCGTCGACCAGACCGCGTCGAGCCTGTCGGGAATGAGCCGCAGCTGCATCTCGTTGCCCACCTGCAGGGCGTAGCGCTCGCGCGTGAGGTCGGCGGTGTAGACCTGCACCGAGTTCCCCTGCCACGAGTCCGTGTACGAGGTCTTCGGGTGCAGCCGCTGGTAGCGGGCGAAGAGGTTGTTCCAGCGAATGGGCCCGAGCTTGCCGAAGCCCAGGTAACCCACCACCCGCCAGGAGACGTTGGTCTGCCCGCCGACGAA
>VFKJ01001089.1 GCA_009885595.1 Myxococcales bacterium
GTGCCCACGGTGCTGGTGCGCCGCGCCCACGGCCGCCCCGTGCTGCTGGGGGTCGACGATCCCGCTGGCCTCGAGCGCGCGCTCCGACGGGCCGCGCACGTCGGATGAAGAAGCCTGAAGCGGGCTAGATCGCCCGCTCGTACACCCGGAAGGTCTTCACGTGCTTGGCGCCGGTGGCCTGCAGCATGCGGTTGACCAGGGTGTCGTCTTCCATCGCCCAGCCCAGCTCGCCCGCCTGGTAGCCGAGCGCGAGCGCCTGCGTGAAGCTCTCGGCCGCCAGCAGCGCGTCGATGCCGCGGCGCCGCCAGCCGTCCTTGATGCCGAACAGCAGCCCGCGCAGCCGCACGATCTTGCGCGCCTTCCACAGCATCTTCGCCAGCCCGAAGGGGAACAGGTACCCGCCCGCTTCCTTCTGGGCGAGGTGCACGTCGGGCACGGTGATGGCGAAGCCCACCACCTCGCCGTCCACCTCCGCCATCAACGACAGCTCAGGTCGCAGCAGCACCAGCGGGCGCAGGCGGTTCACGATCGACATGAACTCCTCGCGGCTCATCGGCGCGAAGCCGAAGCCCGGCTTGAGCATGGTGTGGAAGATGGCCTGCATCCGGCTCAAGTCGGTCTCGGGGTTGGTGAGGTCGACCCGGCGCACCTTCACCACCCCTGACTGCTTCACCCGCTCCGCCAGGCGCCGCACCTTCTCGGGCATGCCCTGAATCGCGAGCACCTCGTAGCTGTAGAGGTCCTTGAGCTTGGTGAACCCGTTGGCCTCGAACAGCACGCCGTAGAAGGGCGGGTTGTACGGCATCATCATCGCGGGGAAGCGCTCGTGGCCGTGCACCTGCACCCCGGCCTCGTGCTGGAAGCCCAGGTTCACCGGCCCCACGCAGCGCCTGGCGCCTTCCCGGCGCAGCCAGCCGATCGCCGCCTCGAAGAGCGCCGCGGCCAGCCCGGGGTCGTTCTGCGATTCGAAGAACCCCACGAAGCCGTCGTGCGTGCCGTGGAAGCGGTTGTAGCGATCGTCCATCACGGCCGCGACCCGGCCGACCACCTTGCCGCCCCGCCGCGCCAGGAAGAAGGCCGCCCGGGCCTCCTGGAAGAACGGGTTCTGCCTGGGGTCGAGGAACTCGCGCCGCTCCGCCACGATGGGGGGCACGAAGTTCTCGTCGCCCGCGTAGTGATCGAGCTGGAAGCGGATGAACTCGTCCTTCGCCCGCCCGCCGGCCACCTCTTCTACCGTCACACCCGGAGCCCGGACCGCGAACCTGGGGATCGGAGGCACTTTCTGGGGGCGGACCTGCGTCATGAGCCCGTTCCTTGTAGAGAGCAGGGGTATTCCCGTCAAATTGAGCAACTCAATGCTCACTTTGGCTGACTGAAGTTTCCGCGGGTTGGAACCGCCCCGAACTGACGGGAAACACCCCTCGCGCCCGTTCAGCACCCTCTTTTCCTCATTTTCGAGCATGAACTTGCTCACTATCGAGTCTTTCAGACGCGAATCGCCCGCCGCACCGAATCCGCTAAACACACGTAAGTCCCGCGTCATTTGCCACTTGTCGAGGTGTGAAACGGCGGTGCCACAGGGGGTGCTGAGAGGGTCGTTCCCTTGACCATCCGAGCGGGCAACAC
>VFKJ01000116.1 GCA_009885595.1 Myxococcales bacterium
CACCCCGAAGATCCGCCGCGAGGACTGAAGCGGAGAGCTCCCGTCATTCCAGCTGGAGGCCGCAGTCGCCACAGGCCCCGGTCTGCAGCGGGCCCACGAAGCCGCACGCGGGGCACGGCGGCTCGGCGCCCTCGGCCACCGGCGTCTGCAGCTGCACCAGGCCCTGGGTCAGGGTGCCCTCACGCTCGACCGCGGCGAGCCACTCGGCCTGCATCAGCTTCGCGATCTTCGGCACGTCTTCTTCGTGCACCAGCAGCTGCAACTTCGAGCTGCACCCGCACCCGCCGCCGCAGCACGCCTTGGCCGGTGGCTTGGCCAGCTCGACCTCGATGTCCTGCGACTGGAGCTGCCGCTCGAGCTCGCGCATCTGCTGCAGGGGGCCTTCGAAGTACGGGACCAGTTGGGTGCTCATGGACGCTCCTTTAACCAGAATCGACGGCTTGCCACACCCGGCGGGCCTTCACCGACACCAGCCGATGCTCCGGCAGCCACAGCCCGGTGAGCTCGCGCCCGTAGACGCAGCCGGTGTCGAGCCCGGTGGCGTGGGTGTGCCGCTGCAACCCGCGCAGCGCGTCGTGACCGAACACCACGTGACGAGGGCCCGGCCAGCGCGAGGCCCAGGGCACCCCGCCGTCGACGCGCATCGAGGCGTGCCCTTCGGCGTCGAGGGAGCGGATGTTGATCAGCACGTGCTTGGGCTGGCGCACCAGCTCCACGGTGGGAATGAGCCCCGCGTGCACCACCAGGCAGTTGAGCTCGGGCAGATCGAGCCAGAGCGGCAGCTGGTCGAGGTACGCCCAGTCGGCCTCGCTCAGGGTGGCGGCGAGCTTGCTGTGGTGCGCCTTCTTCGAGTTCCCCGCGCGCACCTCGAGCAGGTGGGCGTCGTGATTGCCCAACACGGCGAGCGCGCCCAGCTCGCGCACGCGCTTCACCACGCCGGCCGAGTCGGGGCCCTTGGCCACCAGATCGCCGACCAGCACGAGCCGGTCTTCGCTCGTCCAGCCGGCGTGCTTCAGCAGGTCGCCCAGCTCGTCGTTGCAGCCGTGCACGTCACCGATGAGGAGGGTTCGGCGCACGGCGGCTCTTCAGACCTCGCTGGGCTTCTTGAAGAAGGTCTGCTGGTAGAAGGCGAGCTCGCCGATCGAGGCCCGCAGATCCGACAACACCGTGTGGGTGGCGTCGACCTTCGAGCGGCCCGGCGCGTTGGGGTACCAGGCCTTGGTGATGATCTTCAGGCTGGAGACGTCGACCATCCGGTAGTGCAGCGCGCGGTCGAAGCCCGGCATGTAGCGGGCGATGAAGGCGCGATCGGTGTGAATGGAGTTGCCGCAGAGGATGCCCTCGCCGTAGTCGCAGTGCTGCAAGAGCAGCTTGGTGGCCTCGCGCTCGGCGATGCGCAGCGAGATGTCGGACTTCTTCACCCGCTCGAGCAGGCCGTTCTTCGTGTGCATGTCCTTCACGAAGGGCTCCATGCGATCGAGCGCGTCGTTGGGCTGCCAGACGGCGGTCTCCCACTCGGCGATGGGCTTGAGGTCGGGCCCGGTGATGACGATGCCCATCTCGATGATCACGTTGGTGGCGGTGTCGAGGCCCGTCATCTCCAGGTCGCACCACACGAAGCGCTGCTCTGAGGTCATCCACAGGCACTTATCGGAAGACGGTGCTACTTGCAGCTTCGTGGACGCCCAGACCCTCATCGACAGGCTGCAGGCCGATGCTGCTGATTCCCTCGCCGGCCTCTGTGTCGACTCGGTGCTCGGCACGAAGGTGGGCACCCTCCTCCCCGATGCGCTGGTGCTCTCGACGGTGCGCCAGGGGCTCACCGGGTGGCTGGCCTCGGACTCGGCGGTGAAGGTGATCAACACCGTGGTGGAGGCCCTGGCGAACCGGCTGAAGGCGGAGCGCCGCCCGCTCAAGGACCTGGTGGCCAGCGACGTGCGGCACGCGCTGCGCGAGATGATGGCCCGGCCCTTCAGCCCCGAGCGCAAGCTGGTGCTCACGGTGATCGACCGCGGCCCCACCCGGCAGTTGGTGCGGCAGCTGCTGCTCGACGCGGTGCTGGAGTTCGGGCGGCGCGCGAGCGCTCCGGTGGCGGGCATGGCGCGGGGCCTGGGCTCGCTGGCGAAGATGGCGGGCGATCGGGTGAAGGCGCGCAGCGGCAGCCTCGGCTCGCTGGTGGGCGCGGTGAGCGACGAGGTGGAGCGCCAGCTGGAGAAGCGCGCCACTGAGTTCGTCGACTCCGCGCTCGCGGGCGTGTTCGGGCAGATCGCCGATGCCCTCTCGGATCCCAGGCGCGCGGCCGAGGCGGCGGAGCTGCGCATCGCGTTCTTCGATGGGGCGCTCGAGCTGACCGGGCCGCAGCTGGCGCGGGAGCTGGCGAACCTGGACGTCGCCGGGGGTACGGAGATCCTGCGGGCGGGGCTCACGCGCTGGCTCGCGACGCCCGCCTCAGACGCGCAGCTCGAGGAGTTCCTCGCGCTGGTGGTTCATCGTGAGCCCGAGCGGACGCTGGGCGACGTGCTCGCCGAGGTGGGGCTGCTCGAGGTGACGCGCACCTTCGGCGCCGAGCAGCTCGCGCCCCGCATTCGCGCCGTCGCCGCTTCGCCGGAGTGCGCGGCGTGGCTGGCGTCGTTGCAGTGACTCAGGAGGAACTGGTGCAGCAGAGGACAACAGCACTGAGAGGCGTGGGCGCTCGGGGTTTGCCGCGTTGCTCGCAACGGAGAGGCCCTCTCTGCGCGACGAGGACGCTCACGAGACGAAGTCGGGGGGGGGGCGGGGTCCCCTTCCGGGACGGTCACCCCGGGCTACAGGGCTGTAAGCAGGGGTGACGCGCCCAAAAGGACGCCCCGACCTGGTCACCTGAGGATCCTCGCCGCGAACCGAGGGCCTGCGCGACGTGAGCACCACGCGAGATCGTCGAACCCGCGTCCTTGAAGGCCGCGGTTTGCTCGCGAATCAGCCGACTACTGCCGTGCCGCCGCCCGCGATCTCCAGTTGGGTCCCGGGGGCGAGGAAATCGCGGTGCAGGTACGCCAGCGCGACGTTCTGGCCGTGCTTGGGGCTCTTCACCAGCGAGGTCACCCAGCCGACCTTCCGC
>VFKJ01000662.1 GCA_009885595.1 Myxococcales bacterium
CGATCGCAGCTCGCTCAATCGGGAGCCGATCGTGCCGACGCGCGTCGCAGCCCAGGCCGCGCTCGACGACGGTCGGCACGGCGTCAGCGCCGCCTACGAGAACCTGCTGATGGAGGGCACGGCGCGCTCGAGGCAGCCCATCGACCTGCTGTTCCTCATCGATCGCGGCTTCACCAGCACCACCCGGGTGAACCAGTTGACCATCGGAGCGCACTGGGACTTCGGGCCCGTCAGCCTGCGCTACGACACCCTGTGGGTCGAGCGGGTGATCGTCCCCTTCGTCCCGGCGCTCACGCTCCTTCAGCACACCGCCACGGTGGGCATTTCACCGGCCTGCGACTGTTGGCGGCTCGATCTCTACGCCACCCAGGCGACCGCGCCCCTGGCCATTCCGAACTTCGGCTTCAACGTGACGATCTCGAAGTTCGGCTCGATCGGCGCGCGGTAACCATCGCTTGACCAGCCCCGGGCATGCTTCGACAATGCCCCCCTGTTTTTGCCCTCGATGAACAGGGAGTCGAAGCGAATGCGCATGCGCCTGCTGGTGCTGGCTGGGGTGATGTCCGTGTCGGTGCTCCCCGCCTGTGGGGGTCCGGCTGGCCCCGCGACGATGGAGTTCGTCGAGATCCTCCCCCCGCAGCCGAAGATCGGCGACGTGGTGACGGTGCGCTTCAAGCTCCTCGACGAGCGCGGGGTGCCCCTGGCGGGCGCGCCGGTCGACTTCAAGCTGGGCTCAACCAACTCCGCCAGCAGCGGCGTCAACCTGAGCCCCGCCTCGGCCGTCTCCATCAAGGGCAGCGGCTACGCGGAGACGCAGCTGATCGCCAGCGCGCGGGTGAACTCGGTGATCGTCACGGCGACCTCGGGGAACAAGTCGGTCGCCTCGCCGCCCATCACCTTCGCGGGCTCGGTGCCCAACGGCCGGCAGTTCACCTTCCAGTGCGGCCCCATCGCCGGCGACGGCTCTGGCGGTCGGCACGCGATCGGCGCCTTTGACAGTTCGCGGCACCTGATCGCGGGTTCGGCGCTCGACTGCACCGCGCACACGGGCGATCGCAACGGCGACGGCGTGGTGGACGCGCTGGTCTCCTTCGAGACCGAGGCGGGCGCCATCTCCGCCACGGGCATCTCGAAGACGGACCTCGTGGGCAACGCCACGGTGCTCTACAAGACCTCGCTGCCGCTGCCGAAGGACGTCGATCCTGGCAACTTCGCCTGGGTGACCCCGTTCGATGACACCCTCAACACCGGCGAGTACCTGGCCCCGTTGTGGATGCACCCGTTCGAGTGGGTCGAAGATCCGCGCACCCTGGCGCTCGCCGGTTCGCGCGTGTTCACCTTGAAGGAGCCCCGCCGCCCCGATCCCATCCGCCTCAAGATGGACGGCAGCGGCCGCTACCTGAACAACCCCCGCGACAACCTGGTGAGCATGATCGCCGTCACCTCTGGCGAAGAGGGCTTCACCGACGCCAACAACAACGGCAAGTACGACGAGTCCAGCAGTTCGGGAGAGGCGGAAGTGTTCGACGACCTCACCGAGCCCTTCGTCGACGCCAATGACAACGGCACCTGGGACAGCGATGAGCGCTTCATCGACGTCAACGGCGACGGCAAGTGGAACGGCAAGAACGGCAAGTGGGACGCGAACACCCTCATCTGGAAGCAGGAGCGCCTGCTGTGGACGGGGTTCCCCGCCACCGAAGACACCCTCGACGTGGTGCCCGGCGTGGTCGGCCACCGCCCGGTCTTCTCCCGGGCCTCGCCCAACCCATTGGTGCCGATCGTGCTGCTGTGCCCGGTGGGTTCCACCTTCTGCGCCGCCGCCGGTCCTGCCGTCTCGGTGTACGCCTACCTGGCCGACCCCTGGTTCAACTCGCTCGCGCAGAACGGTGACTCCGACAAGTGCGCCATCGACGTCGAGGAGAAGTCGCCCGTGGCCGCCCGCTCGGAGCAGGGCGCGGGGTTCGCCTTCACCTACCCGGCGGGGCGCTACATGTCGTTCCTGATCAAGGACGCGCGTGACCCGAACATTCCGCCGATCGATCAGGTCCCCAGGCGCTCGCCGCCGATCGACTTCAACACCAACATCAACTGCACCTTCACCTCGGCGCCCAAGGCGAACTACATCTTGAAGCTCTCGGTCGGCAGCATCATCGGCAAGATCGAGTAGCGCTTGCCCGAGGGCTCGATTCGGCTACTGTCGCGGCGCGCTGATTCTGGAATCAATATTCCAGGCAGGCGCGCTGAAAGGCAGACGAGCCGTGGCGGAGAAGGCGCAGACAGCGGCGAAGAAGTCGCAATCGCGGGCTGAACGGGAAGCGGATCGCCGGCGGGTGATCTTGCGCGCGGCGGTCGAGGTCTTCTCGCGCAAGGGGTACCACGGCTGCCGCATTCAGGACGTC
Organism: Myxococcales bacterium; assembly: GCA_009885595.1. GTDB lineage: Bacteria > Myxococcota > Myxococcia > Myxococcales > Myxococcaceae > Archangium_A. The sequence continues at coordinate 2,403 of VFKJ01000662.1, forward strand.
GCGAAGGAAGCGGGCGTCGCGTACGGCCTCGTGTACCACTACTTCAAGAACAAGGACGAGCTGCTCGAGTCGGTGTTCGCCAGCGGCTGGCAGAACTTCCTGGCGCGCGTCTCGGCGGAGATCTTGGCCGATCACCACGTGGCGGCGCGGGTGCGCGGCATCGTGCACGTGGCCTTCGAGGCGTACCGGCGCGATCCGCGCGGGGTGAAGGTGCTGATCCTCGAGGTGGGTCGCAGCCCGGCGGGCGGGGCGGTCAACCGGGGCGGGGCGTTCTCGGCGGTGATCCTCGCGGCCTCGGAGATGTTCTCGGAAGCGCAGGTGCGTGGAGAGATCCCCGCGCACCTCCACCCCACGCTGTGCGCCACCATGCTCTTCGGCACCATCGAGATGGGCCTGACCAGCTTCGTGATGGGGCTGCTCGACAAGCGCGATGACGAGGCGATTGAGCGCGCGCGCGACCAGGTGGCCGAGACGTTCCTGCACGGGCTCACCGGCGCCCGGCCCACCGCGTCCGTCCAGCCCCCACCTTCCACCGGCCGCGCCCGCAGCCGTCCCACGAGCTGAAAATGACCACCACCGCGCCCGAGGTCCGTTACGAGCTCAACGCCGGCATCGCCCGGCTCACCATCGATCGCGAGCCCGCGCGCAACGCGCTCTCTCCGGGCGTCATCCAGGGGTTGATGGCGGGGCTGCAGCGGGCCGAGGCCGACCCGGCGGTGCGCTGCGTGGTGCTCACCGGCGCAGGCGAGCGGGTGTTCTGCGCCGGCGGCGACCTGGGCGGCCTGTCGGACGGGTTCCTCGACGGCCATGACGGGCGGCGCGCCTACGGGGCCTTGCTGCTCGCCTTTCAGCAGCTCAAGAAGCCCACCGTGGCGCGCGTCAACGGCCACGCGCTGGCCGGCGGGCTGGGCCTGGTGCTCGCCTGCGACCTGGCGGTGACGTGCGACGCGGCGGGTTTCGGCTTGCCGGAGATCGATCGCGGCCTCTTCCCCATGATGGTGCTCGCGTTCCTGCAGCGCCACGTGGGCCGCAAGCGCGCGCTCGAGCTCTTGCTCACCGGCGATCGCCTCACCGCAGCGCGCGCGCTCGAGTGGGGGCTGGTGAACCAGGTGGTGCCCGCCGCCGAGCTCGACACCGCCACCCAGGCGCTCGCCGGCAAGCTGGGGGGCAAGAGCCTCGCGATCCTCGCGCTGGGGCGGCGCAGCTTCTTCACCGCCGAGGACCTGCCGCTGGCTCAGTCGGTCGAGTTCCTGGCCGCGCAGCTCTCCCTCAACGTGCTCACCGACGACGCCGCCGAGGGGGTCACCGCGTTTCTCCAGAAACGGCCGGCGAAGTGGGGCGATCGCTAGAGCGCTTAAGGGAAGTCCAGCCGCAGCAGGCTCTCGGGATCGAGCCAGCGCCCGTCGAGCTTCACCCCAAAGTGAAGGTGCGGCCCGGTCACCCGGCCCGTGGCGCCCACCTTGCCCAGCGGCTGGCCCTTCACCACGTGATCGGAGACCTTCACCGCGAAGGCCGAGAGGTGGAAGTACGAGGTGAACAACCGGCCGCCGTGGTGCAGCAGCACCGTGTTGCCCGAGCCGAAGCAGTCCCGCGCCATCACCACCTCGCCGTCGTTGGCCGCCACGATGGGGTCGCCGGTGTTCCCATCGAGGTCGCTGCCGAAGTGCTGGCTCTTCTTCTTGCCGTTGAAGAGGCGCAGATCGCCGAAGGGGGCCGCCACCTTGTCCAGCCGGGGCCAGCCGAAGGAGCCGTCGAAGGCCCACGGCTCGAAGTCGCGATCGAACGAGTCCTCGAAGGCCTGCTGATCGGCCGCCGCGCGCAGCCGTTCCTGGCGGGAAGGGTTGGTGAAGCGCTTGCTCACGGAGAGCTGGCGGCGGCGGAACTGGGGCTTGCTCACCTCGAGCGCGCCTTCCACCCGCTCCTTGCCGGCGGGGCCCGTGCCGGTCACTTCCAGGGGCAGGGTGCCGGGCTTGTGTTCCACCGAGAGGCCCACCAGGGCGACCCAGCGCTCGTGCAGGGGCAAAAAAATGAGCTCCGCCGAGCCGAGCTGGCCCGACGGAGCTTCGGTGGCGCCCGTGACTTCCACGAGCACCGCGTCACCGGGACGAGCGACCCCGGGCTGGAGACGGACCTCGAGGCCCGCCAACGCCAGGGTGAGCAGCGTCCCGGCGATCGTCACTGGACGACGATGGTGCCGGTCACGTCGCAGGTAGGCGCGCTGGCACCGCAGTTGGGGGCGACGGGCGAGCCCCACGCCGTCTGGTAGGTGTCGGCGCTCTGCTGATCCTTCGCGAACGCCACCTTGAGGCGGGTGCCCGCGGGGATGAAGCCGGTCGAGGGGAACCCGACGAGGCTGGCGCGCCAGCGGATGGAGTACCCCGACTGCTTGCAGGTGAAGCTGCCCTGGGCAGGATCGGTGGCGGCGGTCTGCTCGGCCATGCTGATCGCCAGGCCGCTGCCTTCCGGGCCGCCGAACTCGCCGTCGCCCAGCATGCCGCCCACGGTGGTGTCGTTGTTCAGATCGTAGTTCGCGTAGGTCTTCGCCAGCGGGCCGCCCTGGTAGGTGATGGGCGCGTCGAAGACCACGAAGAGCTGGTCGCCGGGCTGGTAGGCGCCCGACATGGTGTTGGCCGCGACCTTGCGCACCTGGAAGGCGCCGTTGGCGCCCAGCGGGCGGGGGGCGGTGGCGTCGATGGCGAAGAAGTAGCCGATGAAGTCCTGGGTGTTGCCACTGTCGAGGCCGGTCGCGCGCACGATGATGTTGTAGCGGCTGCCCAGCGTCCACGCCGCGGTCGGCGCGATGGAGATGACGTTGGGCGCCCGCTGGGTGACCGCCACGGCCACGTTGGTGGCGCAGTCTTCTTGCACCACCCTCACCAGCCGGGTGGTGTCGACCTGGGTGATGGGCTGGTTGAACACGATGTTGATCGAGTCGGCCGCCTGGACGGCGTTGCGGTACGGGGGAGACAGTGCCTGGAAGAACGAGTCGAGGTTGGTGGCGGAGATCTGCAGGTTCGCGGTGGTGTGCGCATCGCCCAGGATGAGGGTGCGGTCGGGGTTGATGAAGAGCGAGCCGGCGGTGAAGTTCTGAATGAGGCCGAGCACGTCGGCGCGGCCGTCGTTGTTCTCGTCGAGCGCGCCGATGGTGAGCGCGAAGGTGGCGTTGCTGTTGATGCGCGCCAGCTCAGTGAGGTCGGGCGTGTTCAGGAAGGTGAGCAGGCCGTTGTCGTCGACCTCGGCGTTGCCGCTGAAGTTGCCGCAGGGGTTTCCGTAGACGCCCGCGAAGGTCTGGAAGGCCGTCTGCTGCACCTCGAGGAAGGCCTTGGCGCCCTTCGCCGGCCGGCCCTGCGAGGTGTACACGCGGAACTTCAGGGTGCTGTTGAGCTGCACGAGCGTGAGCACGCCCGCGTTGCCGTTGCCGTCGTTGATGGGGAAGTTGCCCACCGCGCCCGGCACGCTGCCGTTGAGCCGGGCGTTCGAATAGCCGGTCTTCGAGAAGAGCAGCTGCGCCCCGGAGCCGCCCGGGACGTCCTTGAAGGAGTAGGCCCCTTGGAGGTTGGTGGTGGTGTTGTAGGTCTTGGTGGCGTCGGCGCCGTCGCCGAGCACCATCACCACCTGCACGCCCTCGATGCCCACGTTGAGCGAGTTGATCACCACGCCCGAGATGGTGCCGACGGGAGTGGAGGGCGCCACCTGCGAGACGGAGTTGGGCTCCTGCAGGCCATCGACGATGCCGTCGCCATTCTTGTCTTCCTTGGTGGCACACGCCGAGAGCGCCAGCAGTGCGGCGGCCGTGAAGATTCGAGACATGTTTGAGCTCCTGTGGGGTTGGACCAGGGCGCACTTTCGCCTGCGCAGCGCAGAGGTCAAGCGTGGATCGTCGGCTATGCTGCCGGCCGTGCGATCGACCCGAAGAGTGGCTCTGCTCCTGGCGCTGTCGATCGCGGTGCTCACCTGGGCCTCGTGCGGTGGCAGCAGCGTCGATGGAGCGGTGGGGCCGACAGGCGGCGAGGTGTGCCTTTCGGATCGCAAGGTCTGCATCACCGTGCCCATCGGGGCCCTGGAGACGCAAGAGGTGCTGCGCATCGCCCCCGGCACCGACGCCCCCAGCGGAGCCTTGAGCGACGGGTACGACATCAACGCGGTCACCGGGCGACCGGTGGCGTTCGTCAAGCCGGCGCAGGTGACGTTCTCGCTCGAGCTGGTGCGGGAAGCCGAGCTGCCCAACGAGAACGTGCTGCGCATCTACACCCGGCAGCGCCTCGACGGCGGCGAGCTGGGAGCGTGGCAGCCGCTCGAGAACTCCTTCGTCGATCGCGTGCGCAACCAGGTCACCGGCGAGACCCGCCACCTCTCGCCGTTCGCGGTGCTGCGGACCGATCGGCTGATCGACGGCGGGAGCACGGTGGAGATCGACGCGGGACCCGTCGACGCCTCGGTGATCGTCATTCCGCCGTTCGATGGCGGGCGGCCCGACTCCGGCATCCCTGACGCCGGCCGCGATGCCGGCGTACCTGATGCTGGCCGCGATGCCGGCGTGCCTGATGCTGGAACCCCCGATGCCGGCAGGCCCGATTCAGGAACGCCTGATGCGGGCCCTCCCGACGCCGGCTCTGACGCTGGCGTCGATGCGGGGACCGACGCAGGAACCGATGCCGGAGATCCCGATGCGGGCGACGATGGCGGCGCGGACGCGGGTGACGGCGGCTGACCCGAGCGTGGCGAGGTTGAAGCTGAACGGAATCAGCAAGGTTCCGTTCCGGCAGCCTCAGCTCACTCGGTGGCCTTGAGCCCGTACTTCGCCACCAGGCGGTGCACGTAGTTCCGGGCGATGCCGGCCTCGCGCGCCATCTGCGAGATGTTGCCGTTGCACTTCTCCAGCAGCGTCACCAGGTACTCCTTGGTGAAGCTCTCCACCAGGCGCTCCTTGGCTTCCTTGAAGGGCAGCTCGGTGATGTCTTCGGTGGACGACAGCGCGCGCGCGGCGGCCTGCGATTCCTGGGGCATCGGGTCGACGTCGGCGCCGGCGAGGCTGCGCTCGACGAGGTTGCGCAGCTCGCGCACGTTGCCGGGCCAGTGGTAGGCGGCGAAGCGGGCCATCAGCGCGCGGGGCAGCTCGAAGTCGCCCCGGCCCATCGACTTGACGAAGTGCTTGGTCAGCAGCGGCAGATCGTCGAGGCGATCGCGCAGCGGCGGCACGCTCACCAGCACCACCGCCAGGCGGTAGTAGAGATCGCTGCGGAAGCGGCCCGCGGCCACCTCGGCCTCGAGATCCCGGTGGGTGGCGGCCACCACTCGCACGTCGACCTTGCGGTGCTTGTCTTCGCCCACCCGGCGCACGGTGCCGGCCTCGAGCACGCGCAGCAGCTTGGGCTGCAGCTCGAGCGGCAGCTCGCCTATCTCATCGAGGAAGATGGTGCCGCCGTCGGCCTCGAGGAAGGCGCCGTTGCGATCGCTGATGGCGCCCGTGAACGAGCCGCGCACGTGCCCGAACAGCTCGCTCTCGATCAGGGTGGGCGCGACCGACCCGCAGTCCACCACCACGAAGGGCCGGGTTCCGCGCTTGCTCTTGGCGTGAATGGCCTTGGCCATCACTTCCTTGCCGGTGCCGGTCTCTCCCAGCAGCAGCACCGTCGAGTCGGAAGGTGACACCTTGGCCAGGATGCCGAAGAGCTGCTTCATCGCCTTGCTGGCGCCGATGGCGGTGCCGAAGACCGCCTGCTCCTGCGGCAGGCCGAGGTCTTCTTCGATCATGCTCACCTTGAGGATGGTCTTCCCCAGGCTCAGGGTCGCCTGGTCCTCGACGATCACCTCGGTGATGCGCGCGCCGCCGAGGTAGGTGCCGTTGGTCGACTCGAGATCCTTCACGCGCACGCCGTCGGGCCGGGCGGTGAGCTCGATGTGGTAGCGCGACACCGTGGTGTCCGTGAGGCTCAGGCCCGCGTCGGGGTGGCTCCCCACCATCAAGGAGCCTTCGATGGCGCGGGTGGTGCCGGTGCCGGGGCCTCCGACGATCGCCACCTGGTACTTACGCTCCTTCAAGGTGCCTGAAGCACGATCCAGCCGGAGCAACGCCGAAGGGGACTGGAGAGGTTCAGTGGCTTGCATCAGCTGTGGTGACTACACCGATGCGGCGGGTGCGACAACGCCCGCGCGCGGGGAGATCTTCCGGTTGACGACTGGGCCCCCGAAGCACACATTCCGCGCGCGATTTCACCCCACACCTCACGGAGTTCCACCATGGCGAACGGCGAGAAGATCACGCTGGTCAACGGCAAGCTGACCGTCCCGAACAACCCCATCATCCCCTTCATCGAAGGCGACGGAACGGGCCCTGACATCTGGAAGGCCTCGGTGGCGGTGATCGACGCGGCGGTGGCCAAGGCCTACGGCGGCCAGAAGAAGATCGAGTGGCTCGAGGTGCTCGCCGGCGAGAAGGCCTTCAAGCTCAAGAACAACTGGCTGCCCGACGAGACCCTGCAGGCCTTCCGCGATTACCTGGTCGGCATCAAGGGCCCGCTCACCACGCCCATCGGCGGCGGCATCACCTCGCTCAACGTGGCCCTGCGCCAAAAGCTCGACCTGTACGTCTGCCTGCGCCCGGTTCGTTACTTCAAGGGCGTGCCTTCGCCCGTGAAGGCGCCTGAGAAGGTCGACATGGTGATCTTCCGCGAGAACACCGAAGACATCTACGCGGGCATCGAGTTCGAGGCGGGCACCGAGCGCGCCACCAAGATCCTCAACTTCATCAAGACCGAGTTCCCCAAGGACTACGCGAAGATCCGGTTCCCCGAGAGCACCGGCGTGGGCATCAAGCCCGTGTCGAAGGACGGCACCGAGCGGCTGGTGCGCGCGGCGATCAAGTACGCGCTCGACCTCAAGCGCAAGTCGGTCACCTTCGTGCACAAGGGCAACATCATGAAGTTCACCGAGGGGGCCTTCATGAAGTGGGGCTACGCGGTGGCCGAGAAGGAATTCGGCGACAAGGTCTACACCTGGCAGCAGTGGGAGAAGACCAAGGCCGCCAAGGGCGAAGAGGCCGCCAACGCCGAGCAGAAGGAACAGCTCAAGGCCGGCAAGATCCTGGTGAAGGACTCCATCGCCGACATCACCCTGCAGCAGGTGCTGACGCGGCCCGAGGAGTTCGACGTGATCGCCACCTTGAACCTGAACGGCGACTACCTCTCTGACGCGCTGGCCGCGCAGATCGGCGGCATCGGCATCGCGCCGGGCGGCAACATCAACTACCTCACCGGCCACGCCATCTTCGAGGCCACCCACGGGACCGCGCCCAAGTACGCGAACCTCGACAAGGTGAACCCGGGCTCGGTGATCCTCTCGGCGGAGATGATGCTGCGCCACCTCGGCTGGTTCGAGGCGGCCGACCTCATCTTGAAGGGCATGGATCTCGCCATCGGTCAGCGCACGGTCACCTACGACTTCGCGCGCCTCATGAAGCAGGAAGGGCAGAACCCGACTGAGCTCAAGTGCAGCGAGTTCGGCCAGGCCATCATCAAGAACATGTGAGCAGTCCGCTCACGTGAACAACGAAAGAGGACTCACATGAAAGCTCCCGTCAAAGTCGCAGTCACTGGCGCCGCTGGCCGCATCGGCACGCAGCTCCTGTACCGGATCGCCGCCGGCGAGATGCTCGGCAAGGACCAGCCGGTCATCTTGAGCCTGCTCGAGGTGCCCGACGTCAAGGACGCCACCGGCAAGGTCACCTTCAGCGCCATGAAGGGCCTCAATGGCGCCCTGATGGAGCTCGACGACTGCGCGTTCCCGCTCCTGATGGGCGTGACCGCGTCGGACGACGCCAAGGTGGCCTTCAAGGACATCGACTTCGCGCTGCTGGTGGGCGCGACGCCGCGTGGGCCGGGCATGGAGCGCGCCGATCTGCTCCAGAAGAACGCGGCCGTGTTCATCGCCCAGGGCCGGGCGCTCAACGAAGTGGCCAAGCGTGACGTGAAGGTGATCGTGGTCGGTAACCCCGCCAACACCAACGCGTACATCGCGATGAAGAGCGCGCCTGACCTCAAGCGCGAGAACTTCACCGCCATGCTGCGGCTCGATCACAACCGCGCGCTCACCCAGCTCTCGAAGAAGACCGGCAAGCCGGCCGACAGCATCGAGAAGCTGATCGTCTGGGGCAACCACTCGCCCACCATGTACCCCGACATCCGCTTCGCCACCTCGGGCGGCAAGGCGATGAAGGAACTGGTCAACGACGAGACCTGGCTCAAGGAGACCTTCATTCCCACCGTCGGCCAGCGCGGCAAGGCGATCATCGACGCCTCGGGCATCAGCTCGGTGCCGTCGGCGGCCAACGCGGCGCTCGATCACATGCGCGACTGGTGGATGGGCACCGGCACCAAGTGGAACACCATGGGCGTGCCCAGCAACGGCGAGTACGGCATCCCCAAGGACATCATTTACGGCTTCCCCACCATCTGCGCGGGTGGCGGCCGCTACGAGATCGTCAAGGGGCTCGATATCGACGAGTTCTCCAAGGCTAAGATGATGGCCACGCTCAAGGAACTGGAAGAAGAGCGCGACGCCGTGAAGGCCCTGCTGGGCTGATTCACGTCCCCACAGGAAAGGAGGGGGCGCAAAGCGATGACTCGCGAAGCGACCCTCCTGCAGCAGCTGGCGGAGCGACCGGACGATCGGGCGCTCCGCCTCGTCTTTTCCGACTGGCTCCAGGAGCTGGGCGACGAGCGGGGCGAGGTGATCGCGCTGTGGGCGCGCGGCAACCTCTCTTTGACCGAGCGGCGCAGGGTGGCGCGCATCACCACCACCCAGGCGGGCCGCTGGCTGGGGCCGCTGGCGCCGCTGACCGATCTCCACCGCACCCGCTTCGTGGGCGGCTTCGTGGAAGAGCTGGCGTGCGCGCCGGGCCGCTCTCCCGAGGCCTTCGGGGCGCTCACCGGCGAGCCGCGCCTGGCCACCGTGCGCTCGCTCACCGTGCCACCCACCCAAACCCCCGCGCAGCTGGGCGGCTTTCTTTCCAGCCCGGTGCTCCGGTGGCTGCAGCGGCTCGAGCTGGGCTCGAGCGATTGGCAGGACCTGCAACTCTCGAAGAACAGCACCCTTTCGCCGCCGCGCGTGGTGGTGGGCAGCTGGGGCGTGTTCCACAAGGAACTCTCGCCCTTGAGCCGGGTGCGGCTCTTCCAGCAGGCCACCGAGCTGGGGCTGTCGACCACCGAGTTCATCAACCCGCTGATGGTCTTAGAGATTCACCAGGCGGTGCTCCAGCAGCACCGGGCGCTCCAGGGCTTCGAGGAGCTCACCCTGGCCGCGCGCTACGGGGTGGTGGAGGGCTCGGCCCAGTGGCTGCTCGCCTGCGATCTCGAGGGCCGCGCCACCGGCACCTCGTTCCCCCGGCTGCGTCGCTGGGGCGTGGAGTCGAGCGAGGTGCTCTTCGTGCGCTCGCGCGAGGCCGATGGGCCCTTCTGCCACCTCACCGTCGATCTCTCGGCGCCGGAAGCAGGGGAGAAGCGCGCCGCCAGCAGCAAGCCCAACGCCGAGCAGCGAATCGCGGTGGCCGCGGCGGTGCTGGTGCAACTGGGCCCTGCAAGGCTGACTTCTGTAGTCGTGAAGTTGCCGGAGGGCGGGCGGTTGCGCAGTCACGAGCGGCACACCCTGTTTGCGGCCGCGCGTCGATCTGGATCGCTGGAACAATTTTCCGTCGTGGGCGAAGCAGCGGTCTTACCTTGACCCGCCTGCTTCGCCTGAGCAGGATTCGCCCGCAGCAGTCCCCCCCACTGGAGCCCGAATGACGCCGCAAGATCAGCAGCAGCAGAACATTCAGTCCGTCGGAGCCGCCACCGTCCGCGAGCAGGACAAGATTCAGCTCATCCTCGCCTACCTGGGGATCCTCTCCCTGATCCCGCTGCTGACCGTGAAGGACAGCGAGTTCGTGAAGTGGAACGCCAAGCAGGGGTTGGTGCTCTTCATCGCGTACATCGTGATTGGCTTCTTCAACGTCATCCCCGTGCTCGGCCAGATCCTCTGGTGCGTGGGCACGGTCGGCTACGCGGTCTCGGTGATCCTCGGCATCACCAAGTCGCTCAAGGGCGAGCGCTGGACCATTCCGCTCATCTCGGACCTCGCCAGCAAGTTCTGATCGTCCTCGGGTGAAGTTGGCCTGAGGGGGAGAAGCCCGGTGACCTCTGGGAGGGGGGCCGGGCTTTTCCTTTTGTTCGGTAGGCGTTGCCCTGGGGGACGTGGGGGTCAGGGGGCGCGGCGGTGCTCGGGTCGAAGAGGCCCTCGACGCGAGGCAAGGACGCTCACGTCACGAAGTGGCAACCCAACCGAGCGACCCGGGGAACGCCTTTCCTGGGTCGTTGTCGAAAACACACTAAAGCACTAAGATACTCCTGCTGTCGGAATACTCGACAACATCCCGCGAAAGGCTCGCCCGCCGGCGCTGCGC
>VFKJ01000807.1 GCA_009885595.1 Myxococcales bacterium
AACATCGAGACGCGCAGGAAGCGCTGATCGCCGTTGAGGGTGCGCTCCAGATCCGCCACCTGGGTGGGGGGAATGGCGACCTGCGCAGTGGCGCAGCCGCCCAGCGCGATCGCCAACGCCGCGAACGTCGCCAGGCGCTTCACGTGGAAGATCCTCCCGAGCCGCTGCTGCCTCCCGAGCCCGAGCCCGAGCCGGAAGAAGACGAGGCGGGCGCCGCGGGGGCCGCGGTGGTGGTGGTGGTGCTGGTCGTGCTGGCGCCGGTGGCGGTGCTGGCCGCGGCGGTGCTCGCGGGGGTGGCGGAAGAGTCGCCCTTCTTCGTGCTCGCGTAGAGATCCGAGCCCCAGCCGCCACCCTTCAGCTGGAAGCTGGTGCGGCTCATCATGCGAGCCAGCGCGTGCTCGCTGCACTTCGGGCACACCTGGGGCGAGGGGTCGTTCACCTTGTGCATCACCTCGATCTCGTTGCCGCACTTCTCACATCGGTATTCGTAGATGGGCACCGCGGTTACCTCTTGTCCTTGAGCCAGGGCTCGAGCAGCCCGAGTTTTTCCAACGCTCGCCGCAGGCTTTCGGCGTGGAGCGCGTGCTGCCGCGAGATCAGATCCACCAGCGTGGGAACGGTGGTCGCGGCGTCTTTCACTTCCTTGACCAGCGCGCCCAGTTGTCTGGTCAGCGCCTGGTGGAACTTCTTTTCGATGCCGAGGTCCTCGAGGTAGCGGCCGCGAAAGAGCAGCTCGAGCCGCAGCGAGAGGTTCTCGGGAGAGAGGGCTTCCTTGATGTAGCGCTCGCGCACCTGGTCGACCTGCGCCGCGACCCCCAGCGCAGGGATGAGCTTCTCGAGCTCGTCGGTGGTGAGGCCGAAGACGTGCGCCGCGCGGCTCAGCGAGCCCTTCTGATCGATCACCGCGGCGAGCACGCCGTCGCGCTCCTTCTTCTCGATGAGCTCGAACAGCGCGTGCGCCTCGAGCACGTCTTCCACGTCGCCCACGCTGAGGGCCTCGCCGCGCTTGCTCACGTAGCCCTGCTCGAGGGTGCGCAGCAGCGCCACCCGGTGCGGCACCTGGGCGATCAGCGACTCCACCGTCTCCTTCGCCTCGGGGCGGAAGAGCGACTCGAAGTTCGCCCGCGAGGGATCGACCGTGGTGAAGCGGCCGCGCGGCGCGGGCAGGTTTCGGCGGGGCAGGAACGACGAGCCCGAGAGCGTGGGCACGATGGGCGCGCGATCGAACTCGCCGACGCGGCGCTTATGCGGGGCGATCTTCTCCTTGATCGTCTGGGCCCGCGGCTTCTTCGCCCGGGGAGCCGACGGCGCGGGGCGGGCCGCGGGCGGGGCGCTGGTGGTGAGCACGGGGAGCGCGCGGGCGGGCGGCTTTCGGGCGCTGGCCTTCGTCGCCTTGCGGACGTCGTCGTAATAGCCGGACTTCTCGCGCTCGGCGGCGACGCTGGCCCGGGTGCCGAGCACGATGTCCACCACCGCGAAGGGGCCCAGTCTTTCGGTGGGCTCGGCATCGGTGAGCTCGCGGACCCGGGCATCGTCGGCCTCGTCGAGCAACGCCAGGGCGTCGCGTACCAGGCCCGGGGAAGAGGGGACCTTCGCCCGCCGGCAGAAGTCGGACACCGCCACCGCGATGGGCGTGGGGACATCTTCAGGGAGGCGCTTGCGCTGCAGGTCCATCATCTCGGTGTCCAAAGGGTGCGGCCGTGCGTATAAGCAGTGTTCGGAAAGTGTCAATCAAGCGGAGCGGCGCGATGCCGAGTGAATGACGTGAGTCCCACCCCCGAGACCTCAGAGGAGCCCAGCGTCGTCGGCGTGCGTGTCCGCCCGGCGTGGTCGATCGCGCTCTACGCGCTGCTGGTGCTGTCCGCCGGGGTGGCGTTCTACGCGCAGCGCTCGCCCGGGCTGAACCCGGACGTGGCGCGGATCAGCCCGTGGATCTTCCTCGTCTTCGCGGTGGGGTTCGCCATCTACCGGGTCGCCCTGGTGGCGGCGCGCCGCTATTCGCCCTTCAAGGCCTTCATCCAGGTCTTCCTCGCCGCGCTGTTCTTCCTGCTGTTGCTCTCGCCGCGCATCGAGGTGCCGGCCGAGCAGGGCTCGCTGTTGCTGCACCGTGACGAGCGGGTGCGCGCCCAGGCTGCCGAGCTGGCGGGCTGGCGCGCCGATCAGACGCAGGCGCCGGCGCTGGTGGGGCTGCTCGCCGATCCTTCGCCGCTGGTGCGGGCCGCGGCGCACGAGGCGTTGGTCAAGCTCAACGCAGGGGCCGACCTGGGGACGGCCTCCGAGGGTTGGCGAAAGCGGTTCCCATGACCTGGGTCGCTCCATGACCGTCACTGCGGCGCAGCGCGAGGAGCTCGGCCGCATCCTCGATCGCTACATGGCGGAGCGCGGGCTCAAGTCGACCCGCCAGCGCAGCCTGATCATCGACCTCTTCTTCGGCATGCACGGCCACCTCTCGGTGGAGGACGTGTGGTCGCGCGTGCGGCAGGACGACCCCCGCGTCTCGGTGGCCACCGTGTACCGCACCATGAAGCTGCTCTCGGAGAGCGGGCTGGCCCACGCGCGCAACTTCGGCGACGGGCAGACCCGCTACGAGCCGGCGGTGGGGCGCGAGCATCACGACCACCTCATCTGCACCCGCTGCGGCGCGATCATCGAGTTCGAGAACGATCAGATCGAACGCATGCAGGACGCGGTCGCCCGCCGCCACGGCTTCAAGGTGACCTCTCACAAGATGGAGCTCTACGGCCTGTGCAAGAGCTGCCAGAAGCTCCTCGTCGAGCAGGGCGTGTGATCTCCCGCCGCGGCCTGCTGCTGGCGAGCCTGGCGACCGGCTGCGCGCGCAACCGCGACGCCGCGCTGGTCGACTTCCGCACCTTCATGAACGCGCTCCCCAGCCAGACCGCGGGCCGGGTGCCCTTCGAACCCTGGAAGCTCGAGGGCAAGGTGGTGCTGCTCACCTTCATCGCCACCTGGTGCTTTCCCTGCCTGACCGAGCTGGTGGTGATCAACCGCCTGGAGCGCGATCACGCGGCGCAGGGCTTCGCCAACGTGCTGGTGGGCATGGATCTCGAGGGCCGGGCGGTGCTCGAGCCCTTCGCAGAGGGCTACCACCTCACCGTGCCCCTGCTGATCGGCGACGATCGCATCCGCTCGGGGGAGACGGTGTTCGGGCGCATTCGCGAGCTGCCCAGCCGCATCCTCTTCGCGCGCAGCGGCGAGGTGGTGGTGGGGTTTGCCGGGGTGTCGAAATACGAAGACCTCGCACGCCTGGTGGCGTCCGAGGTCTCGAAAAAATACTGACTGTTGTCTCCCTCTCCCCCGAGGGGGAGAGGGTCGGGGAGAGGGCTTACCGTCTACGCCTGAGCGGCGGGAGCCACTTCAGTCGCTGGAGCCACTTCAGCAGCCGCGGGAGCGGGAGCCGCCGCGGGGGCCGCCTCAGCCGCCGCCTCTTCCAGGTGCGTCGCCGGAGCCGCCTCGAGCTTCGCCCGCGCCTCTTCCGCCGCCGCATCTTCCGCGGCGAACTTCGCCTTCACGTCGGAGTCGCTCCTGGCGATCTCGTCGGCGTTGAGCTCGAGCCGGCCGGCGTCGGTGCCCGACTTCTTCTCGAGATCCTTGATGGCCCGCTTGAGCAGGTCGTTCTCCACCAGGGTGCGGTTGAGCCGCATCTCGACGGCGCGGAACTTGTCGCGGGTGAGCTCGGCCTCGCTGTACACGCGCTTGCTGTCGCGCTGGTGGCGGTCGAGCTTGGCCTTGAGGCTCTTGAGCTCACGGTCGAGCTCGTTGGCCTTCTTGCGATCGTTCGACGAGCTCGCCTCGAGGCGGGCGATGCGGTCCTTCTCCACGTCGGACAGCTCGCGGATCACGCGGGTGATCACTTCCTGCGGCTTCTCGACCTTGACCTCTTCCTTCTTCTCGGTCGGCTCGGCCGCGGCGACGACCGGGCGCGGCTTGTTCTTCGTGTCGGACTGGGTCTTGAGCTTCTGAATGTCGGCCAGCGCGGTGGCCAGCTCGGCGCGGGTGCTCTCGAGCTGAATCGAGGCGGCGCGCTCGACCTCGGCGCGGGCCTTCACCAGGTCGTCTCCCGACTTCTCGTTCTCGCGCTGATCGTGGAGCTTCTTCTTGGTGTTCTTGAGCTCGTCCTTGAGCTCGGCCTGCGCCTTCTTGACCTCTTCCAGCTCGCGCTTCTTCTTGTCGAGCTCGCCTTCGAGCTTCTTGGCGCGGTCGTCATCGGAGCGGGACTCGCTCTTGGTGGACGACGAGGTGTTGGCAGCGGCCTGGGGCGAGGGCTTCTCAGCCCCGCCAAAGATGCCGAAATTAAAAGCCAGGCTGATCGCGAGCACGACGCCGAGCAGGATGATCACTGGAATCACTTGAGAGGCTCCTTCGAATGGAAACGGCGCCTCGCCCTATACAGGTCGGAGGTGCCCGGCGAAACCCCCTCAGCGCATCGAAAGCAGCCGCTCGATGCGGGCCTCGATGGGCGGGTGGGCCGTCGAACGCGTCGAGTCAGGCAGCGGGGAGCGCGCGCAACTGCCCGGTCAGCCATGTATAGGGGCGGTATGTCTGGCCTCTTCGTCACCGACGCTCAGATCGCCGAGGCGCGCAAGCTCGCCTCTGAGATCACCGACCCGATCTTCGAGCTGATCGCTCGCAACACCACCATCTCCGTCGAGCGCACCGTGCTGCGCTGGTTCGGGGTGGACGGCGTCGGCAACCTCGGCGCTCCGCTGGTCAACCTGATGTGCGATCGCTTGAAGGAAGCGGGGGTGCTCAACAAGGGCGCCGCGTATTGGTACGGCCGCGCGCTGCGCATGGGCGCCACCTCGCCGCTCGACGCGGTGGAGCGCCTCACCGCCGCGCCCCTGGAGACCCTGAAGCCGCTGGCGCCGGCGGAAGAAGCGAAGCTGCGTGACGAGGTGCGCGCCGAGGCCCGCGCCGCCGTCGACGAGCTCAAGGCCCGCGTGGCGCACCGCAACGAGCTCAAGACGAAGTTCCCCATGGCGGCCGCGCCGCACAAGTACGTGATCGTCGCCACCGGCAACATCTTCGACGACGTCGACCAGGCGCGCGCCGCGGCCCAGGCCGGCGCCGACGTGATCGCGGTGATCCGCTCGACCGCCCAGTCGCTGCTCGACTACGTGCCCCAGGGCGCCACCACCGAGGGCTACGGCGGCACCTACGCCACCCAGGAGAACTTTCGCGTGATGCGCGAGGCGCTCGACGACGAGAGCCGGAAGCTGGGGCGCTACGTCGAGCTGACCAACTATTCCTCGGGCCTGTGCATGTCGGAGATCGCCTTCATGGCGGCGTGGGAGCGGCTCGACATGCTCCTCAACGACGCCATGTACGGGATCCTCTTCCGCGACATCAACATGCGCCGCACCTTCATCGATCAGTACTTCTCGCGGCGCATCTGCGCGCTGGCCGGCCTCATCATCAACACCGGCGAAGACAACTACATCACCACCGCCGACGCCTTCGACGCCGCGCACACGGTGATCGCCAGCCAGTTCATCAACGAGTGCTTCGCCAAGCGCGCGGGCCTGGCGGACTGGCAGCTGGGCATCGGCCACTCCTATGAGCTCGATCCCCACAAGCCCGACACCCTGCTGCTCGAGCTGAGCCAGGCGATGCTGGTGCGCCGCTGCTTCCCCGACGCGCCGCTCAAGTACATGCCGCCCACCAAGCACAAGGAGACCGACATCTTCTTCAGCCACGCCTACGACGTGATGGCCGACCTGGTGGCGGTGTGGACGAACCAGGGCATTCAGCTGCTGGGCATGATGACCGAGGCGATGCACACCCCGCTGCTGGGCGATCGCTACGTGGCGCTCAAGGCCGCCTCGTACATCCACCGCGCGGCCCGCGGCATCGACCAGGAATTCACCGTGCGCGAAGACGGGAAGATCGCCGACCGCGCCCGCTTCGTGTTCGGCAAGGCGCTCGACCTGCTGCGCGAGTGCCACGGCGACGGCATGGTGGCCGCCATCGGCCGCGGCCGCTTCGGAGACGTCAAGCGCGCCGAGACCGGCGGCAAGGGGCTCGACGGCGTGGTGGAAAAGGCGTCGGATTACTTCAACCCGTTCCTCGAGCTGATGGAGGGCAAGTAGATGACCGCACTCGCACTGACTTTGGCGCTCGCGCTGGGCGGCGCCGACTCGCTGGGAAAACAGACGCTGCTGGGCCTCACCTTCAAGGCGCCCACCCAGTGGGGCAAGAGCCAGCCTGATCAGAACTCGTTGACCTGGGCTGATCCCGACTCCGGCGCGGAGCTCGCCGTCACGGTGTACCCGGTCGATCCGCAGCGGCCCGCGAAGACCTGCCTCACCCAGATGGTCGAGGCGCTCGGCAGCGAGGGCTTCACCCCCGCGACGCTGGGGACCCAGCCCGCCTCGAAGAAGGTGACCACCGACTACGTGGGCGAGGGCGAAGAGGCGAAGATCGACGCCAACAAGGTGACCACCACCACCGTGCTCGGCTGCAACGGCAAGACGAAGTGGGTGATGACCTGGACGGCGAAGACGACGCAGGGCGCGCGCTTTGGGCCCATCCTCAAGCGCGTGCTCGACTCCATCGGCTACGGGAAGTGATCAGATGACTCGCGAGAAGCAGCTCATTCGTGCCTACGGAGATCGCCGCGACGACGGGATCATCCAGATCTCCTTCACCTTGCCGGTCGCCGCCTCGGAGAAGGCCAAGGAGGCCGCGCAGCTCTATTGCAAGAAGCTCGGCCTGACCGACGTGAAGGTCGCCGCCGCCGAGCGCGCCGCCGACCAGTACACGTTCTTCGTGGTCTACGCGCGCTCGCCGGTGATCATCGATTACAACGAGATCGACACGCCCGAGATCGTGATCAAGAAGCTCGGGTTCTACGAGCTCAACGAGTTCATCGAGCAGAAGATCGGCCGGAAGGTGGTGGTGTTCGGCGCCTGCACCGGCACCGACACCCACACCGTGGGCATCGACGCGATCCTCAACATGAAGGGCTTCGCGGGCGACTACGGCCTGGAGCGCTACCCCTGGTTCGAGGCGTTCAACTTGGGCTCGCAGGTGCCCAACGCCGAGCTCATCCGCCGCGCGATCGAGAAGAAGGCCGACGCGATCCTGGTCAGCCAGGTCGTCACCCAGCGCGACGTGCACAAGGAGAACTCGCGCCACTTCATCGAAGAGGCGAAGGCCGCGGGCATCGTGGGCAAGATGACCCTGCTGCTCGGCGGACCGCGGGTCGATCACAAGCTCGCCCTCGAGCTGGGCTTCGACGCCGGCTTCGGGCCCGGCACCAAGCCGTCCGACGTCGCGAACTTCGTGGCGCACCAGGTGATGCAGCGGCTGGGCAAAGAAGAGAAGGGCACCCACTTCGAAGGAGAGCCGACGTGAGCGAAGAGCGAGCAGGAGTTGGTTTGAAGATCGTGCTGCGGCTGCGCATGGGCACGCACGACGCGCACTACGGCGGTGATCTGGTCGACGGCGCGCGCATGCTGGCGCTGTTCGGCGACGTGGCCACCGAGCTGCTCATTCGGCTCGACGGCGACGAGGGCCTCTTCCGCGCCTACGACGTGGTGGAGTTCCTCGCGCCCGTCTACGCCGGCGACTACATCGAGGCCGAGGGCACCATCACGCAGATCGGCAACACCAGCCGCAAGATGAGCTTCGAGGCGCGCAAGGTGATCCGCAGCCAGCCCACGGTCAGCCCGTCGGCTGCCGAGGTGCTCGAGCCGCCCATCGTCGTCTGCCGCGCCAGCGGCACCTGCGTCACCCCGAAGGACAAACAGCGGAGGCCCGCATGAACCCGATGGTGATCACCGCCGCGATGGTCGGCGCCGAGACGACCCGCGAGCAGACGCAGTACCTGCCGATCTCCGCCGAAGAGATCGCCGCGGACGCCGCGAAGTGCCGCGAGGCTGGCGCTGCGATGGTGCACCTGCACGTGCGCACGCCCGAGGGAAAGCCCAGCCAGGACACCGAGCTCTTCCGCGCTGCCATTCGCGCCATCCGCGCGAAGTGCGACGTGCTGATCCAGGTCTCCACCGGGGGGGCGGTCGGCATGAACGTCGACGAGCGCTGCGGCGCGCTCAAGCTCACCGGCGCCGATCGGCCGGACATGGCGACGCTCTCGACCGGCACCGTCAACTTCGGTGCGGACGTGTTCTGGAATCCGCGGCCGCTGATTCGCGACATCGCCACCCGCATCAAGGGCCTGGGCCTCAAGCCTGAGATCGAGTGCTTCGACGTGGGCATGATCGACGAGGCGCGCGCGCTGGAGAAAGAGGGCTTCATCACGCTGCCTGCGCACTTCGACTTCGTGCTCGGGGTGGGCGGGGCGCTGTCGGCGACCGCCGAGGGCCTCGACTTCATGCGCTCCTACATTCCCCAGGGCTCGTCGTGGACGTGCGCCGGAGTCGGCCGGCACCAGCTGCCGTTCGTCGAGCTGGCGGCCGAGCGCGGCGGCAACTCACGGGTGGGGCTCGAGGACAACATCTACCTGTCCAAGGGCGTGCTCGCGAAGGGCAACTTCGAGTTGGTGGCCGAGGCGGCGAAGCGCGCGAAGTCGAAGGGCAGGGAGCTGGCCACGCCGCAGCAGGCCCGCGAGCTGCTGCGCCTGACATGATCTCGGCACGCCCCTCACCCCGACCCTCTCCCCCGCGGGGGAGAGGGGGACAGATGTTTCTCTTCTTCCTCTTCTTCGCGGCCTGCACCGAGACCTCCGAACGCGAAATCCTCGATCGCAGCGGAATCGTCACCGGCCCCCTCACCACCACCGGGCAGGGCGACGCCTGGGTCTTCCTCTACCGGCCCGGCGAAGGCCCCCCCGGCGCCCCCGCGGCTCCCCGCTTCGTGAGCGCCGTCAGCGCCAAGCGGCTGCAGACCGATCCGCGCTACGTGATCGCGAACGTCAAGCCCAACCCCTACCGCCTCTTCGGGATCCTCGACGTCGACTCCGACTTCGACGGCACCATCGACGTGCTCAGCCAGCCCACCGCCGGCGATCGCGTCAGCACCCCGGTCGACTTCCAGTCGCAGCCCGGGCGCGGGGCCACCGTGCCCCTCGAGTTGGGCCAGCCCGTCTTCACCGAGCCCCCGGCCTTCTCTCTCGAGGGCGTGGCGGGCGACGATCTGGTGCTCGACTTCGCGCTCGACGCCATCACCCCGCTGACCCTGCTGGCGGACCCGGTGGGCCACTTCGAGCCCAAGCAGGTCGGCTTCACCTTCGGGCTCCTGGACGCCGACGGCGACCTGCGCCCAGACGACGCCGACGGCGACGGCACGCCCGAGCTCACGCTCCAGCTCTTCCTGCGCTGGCTGCCGCGCCCCGGCCAGCTGCCCGAGGACACCACGGTGATCGTCCCCCTGGCCTTCGACCCTTCGCCCTTCCTGCGCACCCTCGAGGGCCGAGTCGGGGCGACGGTCACCGCCGACCGGCTCCAGGTGGTGATGGTGCCGCTCGCGCAAGCCCTCGGTCCTTCGGAGGACGGGGGCGCGGGCGTGCGTCCGTACGGCGCCCCCCCGGCCGGCGACTACGAGCTGGTGGCGCTGGCCGCCGGGGGGCAGTTCTGGCGGGTGCCCAACCAGCTCGCCCTGAAGTCCCAGAACCTGCGGCTGCACATCGATCGCGTCTCTCGCTGACGGCTGCGCAGACCTGACATACACTCGCCCGGTCCCATGACCGTTGCCCCGGAATCCGATGCGGTCATCGTGAACCCCTTGAGGGCCAGCGGTCTGTTGGACTCCATCGGCCTCGATCGCGCGCGCGCCCACGTGAGGGAACAAGGCGGCCTGCTGTCCGACGCGCTGCTGCGCCTGGGCCTGGTGAAGGAAGGCGACTACCTCCGCATCTTCGCCGAGCTGTATTCCACCCGCTTCGTCAAGGCGGAGAAGCTCAAGGGCATTCGCCTCGACGAGGGGCTGCTCGAGCGCGTCGGCGTGCGCAGCGCCGAGCGGCTGCGCATGTGCCCCATCCACTGGGATCTGGCGAAGATGGAGCTGCACGTGGTCGCCTCGGTGCCGCTGTCCTCGAGCCTCGAGCCCGAGCTGCGCCAGATCGTCGGCGCCAAGAGCATCGTGGTCTACGTCGCCACCTGCGGCGCGGTGTCCGCCCTCATTCGCCGCGCCTACTACCGGCAGGAAGACGCCTTCAAGGACGTCACCGCCAACGGCGCGGGCCCGGCGATGCCGGCGTCCCCGAAAGCCTCGGAGACGTTCGATGACGAGGGGCGCGAGCCGACCGGCATCAACGTCGAGCGGCCCAGCGTGCAGGTCGCCGCCGGGCTGGGCGCCTCGGTGGAGGCACCGCCTCCCGAGCCCGCCGA
>VFKJ01000573.1 GCA_009885595.1 Myxococcales bacterium
AATAGACGCCGCGCATCGCCTCTTCGTAGAGCGGCACCACGATCGCCATGCCGTGCTTCTTCGCGAGCTCCTGGAGGAGCGCGGTGGTGGGCCCGGGGATCAGCTCGGCCGCGGCGTACCAGCGCTTGTCCTGCGAGGGGCAGAAGTACGGCCCGTTGAAGATCTCCTGCAGACAGAGGATCTGCGTGCCCTTCTTCGCGGCCTCCTCGATCAGCGGCAGGTGCTTATCCAGCATCGCCTGCTGAATCTTCTTCACCGGCACCGACTCGTCGTTGATCGGGTTGCTGCACTGAATGAGACCTGCGCGGACTGAGGTCGCCAAGGTGTTCCTCCTCGAAGAGAGGAGCGGAAGCTACGGCTCCTTGGGCCGCTACGGAAGCAGCGTGAAGCGCCCCAGTCGGTGAGGGCGGTAGACGCTGAAGTCCTTGCGATCGATGGTGAAGATGGTCCGAAGCTTCTCGCGCTCGGCGACCCGCACCAGCGCGGCGTCAGCCAGGTCCATGGGGAGATCGCGGTACTTCTTCATCAGCTCTCGCATTCGCGCGAAGTCGTCGCGCCCCAGCGGCAGCAGGGTCACCTCAGTGGCGAGAAGCTCCCAGAGCGCTTCTTGAGCCGCGAGCGAGAACCCGAGGAGGTACATCGCCTCGGTGACCGCGGGCCACACGCTCCCGAGCGGCTCACGAATGGCCTTCAGCGCCTCGCGACACGCGGCGTGGTGCCGATCGTCGGCGTTGATGAGCGCCACGAGGGGCCCCGCATCGATGAGGATCACCCGCGAGCCTTCTTCGCCAGCGCTTCCTTGAAGCGGTCGCCGGTGCGCTCAGACAAGTCGGGCGGCCCGCCCTTCACGCACCCGATGAGGTGCGCCACGCGGTCGTAGGGAGAGCTCGACGTTTGATCGACGTGTTCCCGCTCGGCGAGCGCCTCGATGGCCGCGCGAATGACATCCGAGCGGCTCTTCTTCAAGGTCCTGGCCAGCCTCCCGACCAGGCGCCGTTCTTGCTCGTCGAGGCGCACACTGATCACCATGGGATGCTCCTTGTCATACAAGATTGTACGACGAGGGCGTCGGCGGCGACAACTCGTGCTTGCGCAAAAGGGCCACTTGCCTCGCGGCGCAAGTCGGGCGTTTGCGGCGAGTCAGTCGCTTCGCTTCTCCGCCAGCAGGGTCTTTTCGAAGTCCGTGCCCACCCGAACTCCCAGCACCTCGACGTGCACCAGCCGCCCCGCGCCCCAGTCGAGCTCCTCCTTCACCGCACCCGCATCGGGCAGGGGCTTGGCCGTCTTCAGCACCTTCTTGTCGATGTCCACCTTGCCCAACTTGAAGACGAGCCGCGTCTCGAGGCCCAG
>VFKJ01000878.1 GCA_009885595.1 Myxococcales bacterium
CTCGCGCTCGGGGTGCCGCTGCAGCCCGGTCCACAGCACGAGAAACCCCTCCACCACCTGGGTGCGCGCGCGCAGCACCTCTTCGCCCCACATCTTCGAGCGCATCGCGGCGTGCTCCTCGGCGTCCTGGGCGAACGGCGCGCCGAGCGACTTCCAGCGCTCGAACGTCTGCTCGAGCGTCCAGCCTTCCGTGCGCGTGCTCAAGAGCACGTGGGAGAAGTGCAGCGCCACGCACTCGAGCTCTTCGGGGCTGCCCCACATGCGCGCGGTGCGGGAAAGCTCGGACAGCCGACGCAGGATGGCGGTCTCGAGCGCTCTCACATCGTCACCACGCCGGCATGGGGTTCGTTCTGCAGGCAGGCGCGCACCAGCGAGCCCAGCGAGCCCTTCGTTTCCCCCGCGACCAGCAGCGTCATCACGTCGACCACCAGCACTGCGCGGCCGCCATCGGGCGAGACGATGGCCGGGTTCACCGAGCCGTCATCGCTGACGCTCATCCACTTCCACCCGCCGAGCTGAACGACCTGCTCTCCGATGACGAAGGCGAGGGAAGCCACCTGGCGGGCCTGCTTCGAAGCGCCGCCGTTCTGGCGAAGGAAGAGGAGAATGCGCTCCATCGCCGAGACGATCTCCCGAGGGGCGAAGACCTCTTTGGCCCACTGCTGCAGGGCGCGCTCGGTGGCCAGCTGCAGCTCACCCCGGTGCTTGTCGGAGAGCGGAGCGACCTGCACGGGTCAGCGAACGCCCCCGTCCACGCCGTTGCAGGAAATGCCGATGCAGGCATCGCAGCCGATCGAGCCACAGACCTGCTCCTCGGTGGCGGGTCCGGGGCCGCAGGCCGCCAGCACGAGTCCAGCGACGGCGAGGGCGATGAGCGCGCGGAGGATCATGGGACACAGGCTCTCACGGCTTCTTCGCGGCGACCACCTTCACCTGCGCGGTCGAGCCGGCGATCTTCCCTTCCTTCGGGAGCGGCTCGGCGCGCCCGCCCAGGCACTTCGCGAGGAAGCCCTCGGCGCGGGCGTTGAAGTCGATGCGGTTCTCCGGCCGGGCAAAGCCATGGCCTTCATCGGGGTACAGCACGTAGGTGACGGGCAGCCCGTTCTTCTCCATCGCCGCGATGATCTGCTCCGACTCGGCCTGCTTCACGCGCGGATCATTGGCGCCCTGCCCGATCATCAGGGGCGCCTTGATGCGATGGGCGGAGAAGAGCGGCGAGGCCTTGGTGAGCATGTCCTTGTCCTGCGGGTTCTCGGGATCACCGATGCGCGAGACGAGCTGCCGACGGAACGCCGCCCAGTACGGAGGAACCGTCGCCAGCAGGGTGAAGATGTTCGAGGGCCCCACGATGTCCACGCCGCAGGCGAAGGTGTCGGGCGTGAAAGCGAGCCCCGCCAGCGTGGCGTAGCCGCCGTAGCTGCCGCCCATGATGGCGACCTTCTTCGGATCGGCGATCCCCTGCCCTACCGCCCACGCCACCGCGTCGAGCAGATCGTCGTGCATCGCGAGCCCCCACTGCCGGTTCCCCGCGTTGAGGAACTTCTTCCCGTAGCCCGTCGACGAACGGAAGTTCACCTGCAGCACCGCGTAGCCGCGATTGGCGAGCCACTGCGCGGTGGAGTTGTGGCCCCAGGTGTCGCGCCCCCACGGGCCGCCGTGCACCAGCAGCACCATCGGCAGCGCCTTCGCGTCCTTCCCCGGCGGCAGCGAGAGGTAGCCGGGCAGCACCAGGCCGTCGCGCGCAGGAATGCTCACCGGCTTCATCTGCGCGAGCGGCAAGCCCTCGAGCTTCGGCTGCGCGGTGAAGAGCAGCTCGGTCTTCTTCGACTTGCGATCGAACATCCAGAAGCGCATCGGCGACTGATCGCTCGTCTCCGAGATGATCCACTTGGTGTCGCTGGCGTCCATGCTGGCCACCCGCCAGTCACCGGCGATCGCCTTCTTCAAGACCTCGAGGTCGCCCTTCATCGACGGCTCCACCGGCGTCCAGCTCATGCGGCCGTCGACGTCCACTTCCGCTGCGCGCACGCCGTGACGGGTCGGGTAACCAATCACGTCGCCCACGTCGCTCTTGTCGCTGAAGGCGAGCACCCGCTCGGCGCCGGACTTGAGGCTCTTCTCCAGCAGGCGCACGGTGTCTGCGTTGATCGAGCTGGTGATGATGATCGACCGCCCGTCCTCGGTGAAGTCGACGAACTCGACGATCTCCTCGAGGCCGACGGTGATGAGCGCCTTCCACGGCGCCTTCACCGACTCGCGCACGCGCAGCTCGGTGCCGCCGTCCTGGGTGGCGGCGATCGCCACGCGCACCAGCAACTGCGCGTCGACGCCCCACCCGTTCACGTCGCCGGGGTTCTGGGTGTCGAGCACGGCCGCGCCGGTGTCGAGGCTGATGCGCCACACGTCCATCGACTTGCGATCGCGCACGTTGGCCGTGACGAGGATGACGTTGGGCTGTTTCGGCGAGCTGGAGAGCAACGACGCGCGCACGCCCTGCCACGGCGTGAGATCGCGCACGTTCTTCGAGGCGAGCTCGACCTGGAAGAGGTGAAAATTCTCGTCGCCGTCCTGGTCCTGCCCGTAGAGGATCGACTTCGAGTCCTCGCTCCACGAGTACGAGCGGATGCCGCGCTTCTTGTCGGCGGTGACGCAGACGGCGTCCTTCCCCGCAACGGGCCGCACCCACACCTGCAGCACGTTCTTCTCGTCGGGCGCGAGCCAGGCGAGCTGCTCGCCGCTGGGCGAGATCGTCGGCCGGGTGCGCTCGGGGTTTCCGAAGAGCAGCTCGCGCGCGATGAGCGGAACGCCCGCGTCCTGCGCGAGCACGGAGAGCGATGACAGCAGACACAGCAGCGTGACGATGCGGGCCCGGTTCATGGTGCGCTTCATACTCCGAGGCGTGCTACGCGGCGGACCAATGCGGTGCCTCGCGATCGCGTTTCTCCTGCTGCTGACGGCCTGCCCACCCAGCATCCGCCGGCCCGAGTCTTCCCAGCTCGTGCTCACCGGGACCGTCTACGCGGGTGGCTTTTCACGCCGCGGCGAGCCGCTGCCCGACGCCCAGCTCTCCCTGCGCCGCGCGGACACCGGGGAAGAGCTCGCGGCGAACACCACCTCTTCGGCGGGTGGGTATCGGATCGCGGTCACCGTGACCCAGGGCACGCGCGTGGTGCTGATCGCCCAGCTCGACAGCTTCGCCCCGTTCGCCAAGGCCTTCACCGTCGGGCCGTACACCGAGCTGACGACCTCGTTCTCGCTCGAGCCGATGACGGCGCTGGAGTGCGTGGACACCGGCTGCAGCGCGCCCGGGGTGGATCTGGAGTGGTCGGCTCCGCCGCAGGGCGCGGGGGGCAGGGTGGCCAGCTTCGAGGTGGAGCTCGAGCCGCCGGTCCAGGTCGACGTCGAGGTCGAGCGGCCGCTGGTGCTGGCCTCGGCCTTCGTGCAGCTCACCGGCGGCATTGAGGGCACCCTCGCGCTGCGGCTTCCCCTGACGCGGTGGAGTGGCCTCTCCGACGCCACGCCAGGCACGGGCGTCGTCGAGGTGGCGGCGGCCACCTTCGACCCCGCGCTGGGCAGGTGGACTCGCCTCGCGCCGGTGCCGCTGCGCTCGGAAGCGGGCCTCCCGATTCCCGAGAGCGCCCTGCCGCTGCTGCAGCGCGCTGAGTACGCCGGCGGCGCGGTGGCGCAGTTCCCCGTCGGGAACGAGCGCTTCCTCGCGGTGCTGGGGGTGCGCGCGGCCGAGGGCTGCGTGCAGGGAACGCTGATCGCCGAAGGCAAGCCCGCGCGGGGCGCGGCGGTGACGCTGCCGGGCACCGAGCCCATCGCCGCCGACGAGGCGGGCGCGTTCTGTGCGCCGGTGGCCACGGGCGAGGCGCTGCTGCGCGCGGGTGGGCAATACGCCGGGCTGCCCTACGCGCTGGGGGCGATGCCGCGGCCCACCACCGCGGGGCGATGCGGCGGCGAGTGCAAGCAGGTGGGCGAGCTGTCCGTGCTGCCCGACGCGCTTCAGCTGCCGGCGCTGTGCAGGTTCTCGGGGAAGGTGCTCGACGCCCAGGGCAACCCCGTGAGCAACGCCGAGGTGGTGGGCTTCGACGACTCGGTCGCGGGGAACTCGGTCAGCGCGTTCTGCGGGAAGACGGGCACGCGCTGCAGCCTCGCCGCGCCCTCGGGTGCAGACGGGAGCTTCACGCTCAACCTGCCCTTGCTGAGCTCGGCCTATTTCGGCGCGCGCGTGAGCAGCTCGACCGCGGGCGGCGACGTGCAGCGCCACGGCGGGCAGCGGTTCGCGAGCTGTCCCACCGAGCCGCTGACGCTCAAGCTGCTGCGCGGCGAGGATCGGCTCGAGGTGACGGCGACCTTCCTGGGTTCGTCGATCACCTGGCTGCCGCCGCGCGCCGCGGCGCGGGTGACGGTGTTGGACGCTTCCGGGCTGCCGAAGTGGGAAGTGGTCGCTCCCGGAGGAATGACGCCCCCGCTCACCTTCGGCGTGGTGCCCGCGGACGCCACGCAGACGCTGGCGCCGGTGGGGCCAGCGGCGAGCGCAGACAGCGTGGTGGTCGAACTCGACGGGATGGGACGCGATGGCGTCGTGTATCGAGGCGTAGGGACTGGGTTGCGGCCCTGATGCAGGCCAACATCCTACC
>VFKJ01000137.1 GCA_009885595.1 Myxococcales bacterium
GCAGGAGTGCTCGCCGCAGGACGAGCCGTCGGCACCGGCGGCTTCACGTCTTTCTTCAGGTCAGAGCGGGCCTCCGCGAGGAGCTGCTTGAACGGCTGGGCTTTGGCGGCGGCCACCTGCAGGAGGGGACTCTTCGGATCGACCTTCATGGCGACCCACCCTGAGCATCCTCTGTGCCGAACGAATCAGCTCAGGAGTTCAAGGGGTTGCAGGACGACGCCAGTCCGCTGGCAGGGCCCGCCAGCCACGCACTGTCTGATTTCCACAGTATTTTCCAACGACAGTGGACCTCAGTGGGCAAAGCCACCGGGCTGCTGCGGCGCGGTCCCGGTCAGCTCGTTGATGGCCACCGGGCAGGTGGCGATGTCCTGCGGGCGCCCGAGCAGCACACCACTCGACCAGTCGCGATCGTCGAAGATCAACCCGTCGCGCACCTCGAGCTCGGTGACGGTCTTGTTCATCTCCCAGAAGCGCCCCTTGATCAGCACCCGCTGGCCGCGGTGGAACTTCTCGATGTCGGAGTACTGCTTGCTCTGCAGCCGCACGTAGATGGTGACGGGGTCCACCTTCACCGGAGCCGTGGCGAGCAGGTTGACCTGGTTCATGCGCGGGTCCTGGGGGATCCACTGCAGCACCGCGACCAGCTCCTCGGCCTCGGCGTCGCGGTAGCGCTTCTTCTTGTTCTTCCCCTTGGGCTGGTTGATGCCGATGTCGAGCAGGGTGGCGCCGCCCCAGGCCACGTCGCGATCGAGGTAGGTGTCGCGGAAGGCGCCGATGACGTCGGTGGTGACCGCGCTGTTCGCGTTGACCGCCTCGACGATGTAGCGGTCCTTGAGCACGGGAATGGTGAAGTACGCCGAGTCAGCGAAGAGGATCTGCTCGTTGATCATCTTGAGCTTGCCCAGATCGATGAGCTTCACCTTCTTGTTGAGCGCGGTGGCGGTGGCGAGCCACTCGTCGGGCAGCCGCTTGTCGATCATGATCCGCCGCACCATCGCCACCAGGTAGGCGACCGCGGGGAAGCCCGGCGTCGACAGCTGGGTCTGCACCGCGTCCTGCAGCTCGGGCGGGAGCGTGAAGTTCTCGTCGCGGCGATGGATGACGGGGGCGATCTCCGCGAGCGCCACGAAGAGCCCGCCCAGCAGCTGCACGCAGCCGGGGTCCTCCGTGCCCGCCACCAGCAGCTTGCTGAACTTCGACTTGGTGAAGCGGGCGTCCATCTTCTCTTCGCGGAAGTTGGGCGGCTTGCCGGTGCCGAAGATCTCTTCCTTCTGGGCGAGCGCGGGGGACGCGGTGAGCAGGACGAGCAGGAGGTATTTCATCGAGGGCAAGGGTAGCACTGAGCGGCTGGACGGCCCCACCCGTCGGCTTATTCCGCGGCGGGAACCGGGGGCGCGCGGTGGGGCGTCAAACCCATCACCAGCGCGGGCAACAGCGCCATCACCGCGGCGTACCCGAACAGGCCATGCCCGCCGAGCACGTCGTAGAGGCCGCCGGACACCCGGTAGCCCACCACGCCCCCGATGCCGAAGGTCGCCGCCGCGAAGAGCGTCTGTCCGGTGGCGCGCAGCGAGCCGGGCGCGCGCTTCACCATCCAGTCCACGGAGGCCAGGTAGAAGGCGCCGAAGGTGAACCCGTGAAGGAGCGCCGCGGCGATGATCAGCCAGGGGTGGCTCGTCACCGCCATCACCGCCCAGCGCGCCGAGCTCACCACGAAGACGCCGATCAGCAGCTTCTTGGTGCTCAGGCGCCCCGACCAGCGACCCCAGGTGATCATCACCAGGAGCTCCGCGCCCACGCCCACGCTCGCGCTCACGCCCACCACCCACGGCGGCAGGTGGAGGTCCCTCACGTGCGGCGCGAGGCTGCCGTGGTACGGCGCGCACGCGATCCAGTGCAGGCTGGTGGCGCAGAGGAAGAGGAAGACCTCAGGTTTCCGCGCCAGCTCCAGCGCGCTGTGGAAGCTGGGCTTGGGGCCCTCGTGAAAGCGCCCCGGCAGCCGCGCCAGGGTCAACCCACAGCCGAGCGCCGCCGCGGAGAGGAGCACCAGGGGCACCAGCACCGTCACCCGATCGATGTCCTTGACGAGGAAGCCGAACGGGAGCGAGGCGAGCACGAAGCCCAGCGAGCCCCAGCTGCGAATGCCCGCGTAGGTGCCGCCGTGCTGCTGCACGTGGTGGAGCGCCAGGGTGTCGGCGAGCGAGGTGATGCTGCTGGCGAAGGTGGCGTAGACGCCCAGGGCGAGCAGCGCGTCGCCGAACGTGGTGGCGCGGGCGAGCAGCCCGTAGCCCACCACGCCGCCCAGGGTGGATCCGAGCAGCACCAGCCCCGGCTTTCCCGTTCGATCGGCTAGCTGCCCCCACAGCGGGGGCATGAAGAGCGCGAACATCGGCCCCACCGCCAGCAGGGTGCCGGACTGGGCCCCGGTGAAGCCCAACGTCTTGAAGTACCCCGGCATGAAGGGCAGCGTGACGCCCACCGTCATGAAGAAGAGGACGTAGAAAAGGATGAGCGGATAGGGCCGCTCGCCGCGCTGGGCACTCACTGAGAATTCCTCTATACGGCGCGACTGATGCCGGGCGATACCGCCGTAGAGATCACCATCAGGCCCGTCGAGAACGAGGGCGAGCTGTTCCAGGCGCTGGCGATCCGCGAGATCGTCTTCATCGAGGAGCAGAGCGTCCCCGAATCGATGGAGCGTGACGCCGATGACGCGGCCGCGTTCCACGTGCTGGCCATGGCCGGCAAGCACGCCATCGGCACGGGTCGGCTGGTGAACCTCCCCCAGCCCCCGCCCGGTGAGTCAGGCGCGTGGGGCCGCATCGGCCGCATGGCGGTGCTGCAGAGCAATCGCAAGGGCGGCACCGGCAGCCGGCTGCTGGCCGCGCTGGAGACCGAGGCGAAGAAGCGCAAGCTCACCGGCATCCTCCTGCACGCGCAGCTCTCGGCGATGGAGTTCTACAAGCGCCATGGCTACGAGCCGCACGGCGCGGTCTTCGACGAGGCGGGCATGCCCCACCTCGAGATGAAGAAGCGCTTCTAGTCGAGGGACCTACCAGTCCTTCTCCTGGACCGGCGGATCCCTGGGCACCACGTCGTCCTTGCCCAGCCCGCGCTTGAGGATCCGCTCGCGCAGCTCGATCAGCGCCGGGAAGAGCACCGTGGTGCCGAGGAAGGTGCAGAACACCCCCACGATCGCCAGGAAGCCCACGCTGCGCAGGCCGGCGTGGCGCGCGATCAACATCGAGGCGTAGCCGGCGGCGTTCGACGCGGTGGCCACCACCGCCGTCACTCCGGTGTGGCGCATGATGAGCGGCATCGAGCCGACGCCGTCTTCCTTGTAGCGATGGAAGACGTGCACCGAGTTGTCCACCGCGATCGCCAGCAGGTTGGGCAAGACGACCACGTTGAGGAAGTTGAGCGAGATGTCGCCCAGGAACATCCCGCCGGGCAGGCAGGCCATGCCGGCGAACAAGGGCCCCGTCACCATCAGCGCGTGGGTGAACTTCTTGAGCGCGATCCAGATCGTGAAGAACACCACCAACGACGCCAGCCCCATCACCAGCGGGCCGTCCTGCCGGATGAGGGCGAAGATCTTCGCGGCGAGGCGGTTGGCGTCGAGGATCGGCGCGTGCAGCCCCGCGGCCTCGGAGAGGCGGCCCAGGGCGTTCAGATCGCCCGCCCAGGCCTCCAGCCGGCTCACCTCGGTCAACCCGAAGCGGGGGAAGAGCAGCACGAAGGTGCCCTTGGAATCGAACGGCTCGAAGCGCCGGCGGAACTCGGTGGGGAGCTCGTCGATGGTGTACGGCCTGGCCTGCGTCATCTCGATCAGGCGCTTGACCCGCTCGTCTTCCTTCTTCGAGTTGGGCAGCCGCTCGAGCAGGGTGCCCAGCTCGGCCATGATCGAGAGCCGCTTCTCGGTGTCGGCTGGGAGCAGATCGTTGAGCGAGGCCACCTGGGCGATGGGGCTCTGGTCGCCCTTGGCTTTCTGCAGCTCGCGGGCGATCTCAGTGACCTTGCGCGCGCTCTCCAGGCTGTCCACCCACACCACGCCGGGGATCATGATGACCCCCATCTCCTTGGCGACGTGGACCTCGAGCTTGGCCGCGGGCGACTCGCCGGTCATCTTGAGCAGGTTGTTCTCGAAGCCGACGTTGTGGCTGACGGCCACCGAGCCCACCACCGCCAGGCCCATCACCACGATGATCGTCACCAGCAGGCCCACCGGCGGTCGCCACACCGGCGGCTCCACCCGGTCGGGCGCCACGGGCTTGGGCTTTCGCAGCGCGAACCGCTCGGAGAGGAAGAGGAGCGCGGGGCCGAACGCGTAGGTGGCCGCCAGGGTGGCCATCACGCCGAAGGCGGCGATGCGGCCGAACTGCTTGAAGGCGTCGAACTCGGCGAACACCAGCACGAAGAAGGCGGCCGCGTTGGTGACGGCCGACGAGAGCGCGCCCCCGAAGGTCGCGTGCAGGGTCTCGCGCATCGCCTCGGTGGGCTCGAGCTTGCGGCGCTCTTCCCAGTACCGCATCGAGAGGTGCAGCCCGTACTCGATGCCCAGGCCCAGCAGGATCGCGCCGAGGAAGCCGGTGACCGGGTTGAGGTGGCCGACCAGCACCCAGGCGAACGCGAAGGTGGACGAGATGCCGATGCCCACCGGGAAGGCGACCACCGCGATGATCGCCGGGCGCCGGCTGATGGACAGGAGGATGATCAGCGTGAGGATCGCCGCGATCACGCCCGAGCGCGCGAGGTCGGCCTGGATGGAGTCGTCGTCCTCCACGCGCACTTCGTGGGCGCCGGTGTAGTGCAGCTCGAGCTTCGGGTACTGCTTGCTCAGCAGCGGGGCGATCGCTTCCTTCACCGCGGTGATCAGCTTGCGGTTGAAGTCGACGTCGGCCGGGGTCGAGGTGGCCTTCACCAGCAGGTAGAGCTCTTCGCCGTTCTTCGACTCGAGGTAGTCGCCGCGCGCGTTCTCCGGCGAATACTTCTTCTCGATCGCCTTGAAGTCGGGTGGGGGCGTCTCTTCGCCGAGGTCCACGTAGAGCGGGTTGGCGATCTTCCGCTCGTACTCGATGCGCGCCGCCAGATCGTTCTTGAGGTTCTGGAGGTTCTCGGTGCCCAGCAGCAGCAGCGCGCGCTTGGCGAGGAACTCGGTGTCGAACTTCCACTCCACGAAGCGCACCACGTCCTTGCGCGTCTCGATGGCGGCGGCGGCGTCCCTGGCGAAGGCGCGGCGGGTCTCCTGGCTGTCGCCCAGCACCTGCAGCATCAGGTAGCCGGTGCCGCCCGCGCGGTCCTCGATCTCCTTCAGGTCCTTCACTTCGGCGGTGGTCTTGGGGAGCAGCTCGGTGAAGTCGCCGCGGAAGCCCAGCTGCGCCGACATCACGCCGGCGGCGACCGCGACCAGCACCGAAAGGGCGACGAGGCGCCACGGGCGGCGGGAGGAGACGGAGACCAGCCAGTCGAGGAAACGCTTCATCTCGGAGCGGTGCGACTAGCGCCAATACGGGGACGCCGCAATCGTGTTGCGAACCCCCATTCCGCGCCTCAGAGGGTCAGCCCCACAGGCAGGGTGTCACCCAGCGCCCGGGCTTCGTCGGCCTGGGTCAGCTGCACCACCTCGGCCACGCTGCGCCGCCAGGTCTCGGGAGAAGTGGCGAGCGCCGCCAGCACCCGGGAGCGGATCGCTTCCTCGAGATCGCGCGCGCGATCGCCGGTGCGGCGCGCGAGTTGAGAGACGGCGAACAGCGCCCCGTCGTGCTGCTTGGGGTTGAGCTTCATCAAAACCTCGACCCAGGTCGCGGCCACCTCGGTGGGCACGACGCGGTGGGCGGCGCCATGCACCGGCACGCGCGCGCCCAGTCGGCCGAGCGCCCACGCCCACGGACCGCCCGCGGTCTCTGGCGATTGCAGGCGGGAGACGATCCAGCTGCCCAGCTCGATCTTGTGCGCGGGCGGCAGCAGCTCGAGTGAAGCGGCGCAGCGCACCATCTCCTCGAGCCCCTGCGGCTGCACCCCCTTGAGCTTCTCTTTGGGGGCAGCCAGGCCCAGCGGCACGCGGCGGAGGAGGTGCGGCTCGAGGTACTTCCAGAGCTGCAGCTGGGCGGCCTCGTTCAGGCCACCGGCGATGCGGCGCCAGAGGATCCAGAACTCCATCCAGATCGGCTGCTCGCCGTGATGGGTGAGGAGCTCCTTGAAGAGGCCGAAGGTCTGCTCCACGCGCCAGGGATCGAGCGGGTAGCCCACCCCGGGGCGCAGCGAGTAGCCCAGCAGCTGGAACATCACCTTCTCGTGATCCGAGGAGCGGCGGCGCTTGCCCACGCCGGCCCACAGCGGCGTCCACAGCTCGCGGAGCACGGGAACGCTCCAGCCCTCGCGGGGGCCGAGCACGCGCTCCAGGGTGCGGAAGAGGTTCTTCACGTCCTTGGGCTCGACGGGGAGCGGCTTGGTCCCGAAGACGCGGTCGATCTCCAGGGTGGCGTCGGAGAACCGCGCCGGCATCGACTCGGTCAAGGTGAGCTCGCCGGTCTTCGCGGCGCCGCGCAGCTCGAACTCGAGGCGCCAGCGCCTGCCTCCCTCTCCCCCGCGGGGGAGAGGGTCGGGGAGAGGGCTTACCCGCAGTTCCTCGACCATCGCGACCATGTCGGTTGGGAGCGGCGCCGAAAC
>VFKJ01001188.1 GCA_009885595.1 Myxococcales bacterium
CGGTCCTCGGGCCGAAGGCGCCGTCGATCGCGCAGGGGAACCCGGCGTTGGTGAGCAGGGTCTGCAACGCCTTCACCTCGCTCGAGTTCTTCGAGCCCTGACGCAGCGTCGCCCGACTGGCGTCGGTCACAGGGAGGGTGGTGCTGGTGGGCGTTCGCGCGACCGTGGTGGGCATGGTGCTCCTTGGGAGAGGTTCACCATTGTTGTCGTGCGTCAGCGCGGAGGGGGCCGTTCGGAGGGTTGTAAGCACCCTTTATTTTCGTATCCGGGAGACGAGAAAAGGTCAGCGGGGCGGGTGCTTCGCCAGCCACTCATCGCACTCCGTGAAGTAGGCCTTGTAGCGCTCTCCCCGCGCCACGAAGGCCGCGCGCACCGCCTTCACCTCTTCCACCGCGGCCTTGCGCTGCCTGGGGTCTTGCCAGCGCACCCGCGCGAGATCGTAGCGGGTGATGTCGCGCAGCACCGCGTTCGCGTCGGGGCCGGACTGGAGCTCGAGGGCCCGCTGCAGCGTGTCGGCCGCCTCGGCATACCGTTTCAGCGCCTCCAGCAGCGCGCCGTGCACCGCGAGCGGCCGGGCGAGCTGGCTCGACTGCGGGCCAGAGGCCTGCTCGGCCAGCGAGACCGCCTTGGTGCTGGCGACCAGCGCGTCGTCGAGGCGGCCCGCTTCCTGGAGCATCTCTGCGTACGCCGATTCCATGGTGGCGAGGTGCGCCACCTCGCCCCGGGCCTCCGCCAGCGTGACCGCTTTTTCCACCAGCGGCAGCGCCTGGTCGCGCCGCCCCACCCGGTTGAGCATCACCGCGTAGTCGTAGAGCGCGATCACGTAGGCGCGGGTGTCGGGATCGTTCTTGTAGATCTCCAGGGCCTTCTCGCTGGCGGCGAAGGACTCCTCCAGGCGCTCGGCGCGGTTGTACAGGGCCGCCTCGGAGAGCAGCAGGTTGGCGTAGGCCGGGTGCTGCTCGCCCACGGCCGCCCGGGCCAGCGTCTTGGCCTTCTCCAGGCTGGCGAGGGATTCTTCATGGAGGCCGCGCTGCGACTGCATCGCGCTGAGCTGGTTCCACGCCTCGAAGATCGCGCCGTCTTCCGGGCGGCGAACGGCGATGGAGGCGCGCTGCAGCTCGATGGCTCGATCGAGCTTGCCTTCGCGGGCGAGCAAGAGGGCCTCGGCGGCGAGCACGTCACCGTGGCGTTCGGGGTCGAGCCCCATGCGCTGCGCCGCCGCGCGCACGCCGGGAATCACCGCGCGCGCGCGCTTCACGTCCATGTCCTCCAGCAGCTTGGCCAGGGAGAGGCGCGCGTGGAACACCAGGGTGTCGTCGCGCGCCACCTCCGCCCGCACCACCACGTCCTCCAGGATGGTGATGGCCGCCTCTCGGGAGCCGCGCACCATCTCTGCCCACGCTTCCAGCAGCCGGAACGCCGCGGCCAGCCCCTTGAACCCCAGGGCCTCGGCCTCTTCCCGGCCCGCCTGGAACTGCGCTCTCAGATCGCCGCCGCGCGACAGCCGGGAGTCTGCCTCGAGCGTGAGGTAGCGCGAGCGCAAGCGGGTGAAGGCCTCGCGCTGCGCGGAATCGGGCGGCAGCTCGAAGCTGGTCTCGAAGCTGGTGCAGCTGCGCTGCGACAGCGCCCCCGAGACGCTGGCCGTCGCGTCCCGAAGCATGCGGGCGTCGACGGTGTCGAAGGCGTCGCGGTAGCGCTCGAAGGTCTCCAGGCGCGCGTCGAGGCAGGCCTGCTGGCCCAGGGCCCGGGTGCGCTCGGCGCCGGAGGTGGCGGCCACCTGCGCGCAGATGGCCCGGTAGTCCGCGCGCCAGCCCGTCATGAAGCCGTCGAGGATCGCCGTGAGGCCGCGCAACGCGTCGGCGGCCCACACCACCCCGAGAGCCGAGCCGGCGTCGACGAGGCGTTGCTGGCGCGCGGGGTTCCAGGCGGCCGCCGCGCGCGCGTCAATCTGGAAGCAGGGATCGACGCGGCGCCTTTCCAGCTCGCGGGAGATCAGCGCGAAGGCGACGAGGGCCAGCACCGCGGCCCCGCCCAGGGTGCCCAGCAGCACCGGGCTCGCCCGCCGGGGCCCGCGCAGCGCCACCAGCAGCTCGTCCATCGAGGGGAAGCGGTCCTCTCGCTTCACCGACAACCCCCGCAGCACGAGCGCCTGCAACCACCGGGGGACCTTCGTCTCGGCGTGAAAGCGCGCGCCGCCCCCGTGCACCGCGTCGCGCAGCTCCCGCAGCGAGTGCGCGTGGTAGGGCCGGTGCCCGCTGAGCGCCTCGAAGAGCGCCACGCAGAAACCGAACTGATCGCTGCGGGCGTCGGCCGAGGCGCCGTCGAACTGCTCGGGCGACATGTACATGGGCGTGCCGATCAGGCTGCCCGCGCCGGTGATGGTGTCTTCGTTCCTCGAGGCGGGGCCGGTGTCGACGCGCCGGCTCACCCCGAAGTCAGTCACCCGCACCACCCCGTCGGCGCCGACGAGCACGTTGTCGGGCTTGAAGTCGCGATGCACCAGCCCCGCCCGGTGCGCCGCCGCCAGCCCCGCGCCCGCCTCGAGGAAGACCCGCTGCACCTCGCGCCACGAGTGATCGGCGCGCAGCCAGTCGGACAGCGTCTGGCCTTCGACCAGATCCATCGCGATGAAGAGCCCATCACCGTGATCGCCCAGATCGTGCACCGCCACCACGTTGGGGTGTGAGAGCCGGGCCAGCGCCTGCGCTTCCCGCTCGAGCCGAGCGCGCAGCGGCTTGTTCTCGACCGCCGGCACGTCGTGGCGCAGCAGCTTCACCGCCACCTGGCGATCGAGCCGTGGATCGTACGCGGCGAACACCTGCCCCATCGCCCCCTGCCCCAGCCGCCGGATCACCTTGTAGCGGCCCACCTCGTCACCGACGGCGATCTCGTCGCCCATCTTGATGCCGGGGTTGCTGGTGTGGGTGTCGTCGAGCCCTTCTTCAGCGACGGTCGAGCCCAGCCCCATACCCCGAAGCAGCTTCGCTTCGGCGCGGCAGCGCTCGCACCCGGCGAGGTGGGCGTCGAGGGGCGCGCGTTCCTGAGAGGTGAGGAGCCCTCCCAGGTGGGCCGCGAGCTGTTCGGCGGTGGGGTGGCTTCCCATCGGGGGCCCATGTTGGGCCCAATGGCGGCCGGGGCCAAACGGGATTTCACACCCGCGTACCTACGCTGGGGCGCGTTCATCGCCGCGGTGATCGCCGGGGTGATGGCGCTGGTGACGCCCTCGTACCGGCACGGGCCGACGGACTTCCTCGGGCTGGGCGTGCTGCTGGCGGCCTGGGGGCTGCTCAC